>NZ_JAKGAW010000024.1:0-69488 GCF_021532475.1 Pseudoalteromonas sp. APAL1
GGTCTGATGTGTAGACATAAAAGGTGCGATATTCAAATGCCTGTTCTTGGTGAACGTAATCAGTATTTGAGTTAAACATGATATTGAATAATATAAGTAAACCAATACCAAAGAACATTAAGCATGAATACAAAATACTAATAATAAGGGTCAAATGAGCAAAAATTTTATTTTTAAACGATTCTTTAACGATACTGTATTTTGCTAACAACAGACAAAACCCAATACAAATTGAGCAAAATACTATGGTGTAATAAATATTATCAAGACTTGCCATAAACGTTGGTGAAACAAATTTTAAATTTACCAATAGGCCAAATAGCCCGGCCAAGAGTGGTCCGTAAAGGCAAAATAGGATAATGCGAAGGTAAATATGTCCTTTATTTTCATTCATTTAAAGTTCCTTTTCGAGTTAAAAAGAGTTGGAAAAAGCGAGTAAGGCTACCCGCGATTTTTTATTATTTTTATAAAGACAGGTAAAGCCAACAGTGTGCCGCCAATTGCGCCGATAAAGTGGGCGTCAATGGCAACATTAGAGGCGATTAGCTGACTCACCGACTCACTCGGGCCGGCAATTTGCTCCCAAATCACTTTAGCCCAAGTACCAGCAAACAATAACCAGCCTGAAAACATGCCTGCTTGTACGTCTTTAATTGCCCCCCAAATAATCACACCATGCAGTAGGGCACTTAATCCGGTGTAAATATGGATATCTGGGCAAAATAGCCACACACCTAAGCCACACCACAGTGCAAGAATGGAAATATTAAACGCATAACGAGGTGGGCTTGTATGCTCAGCATGTAGAGCCCAAATTAATAAAATTCCGGCACAATTTAAGCCTAAGTGGGGCCAATTTGCGTGTACGAATTGACTGGTGAAAATACGCCAAAACTCACCATTTGCGACTAACTCACGGTTAAATTCGAGATATTCATTTAAGTTGAAAAGTGCAAACAAGGAACTTAGTAGTATTAAACACATTGGGGGCAGAATATATTCTAGTTTCAGGGGCAGGTTTATCATGTTATTTTTGTTGTATCTGAGATTGTGACACTATTGTGCACGTTTAATTTTAAGATGCCAAATACACTACGGGATTAAGTATATTTATGTTATTCAAAACCAAAGCTTTGTTAGCTCTTTCCACTTCATTTATCTATTCAACGGCTCTTTTAGCGACTCCTGCAAAAGTTGAAACACGCGAACCCGAAGCTGCAACCGGCTTTGCCCATAAACAGGTTGTTGAAGGCGATAAGTACATGGTCGCAGCGGCAAACCCTTATGCTGTAAAAGCAGGTCAAAAAATGCTTGAGCTAGGTGGCTCAGCAGTTGATGCTGCTATTGCAACGCAATTAGTACTGACACTGGTAGAACCGCAATCATCGGGCATCGGTGGTGGTACATTTATGATGTACTTCGACAGCAAAACCAAAAGCCTAACCAGTTTTGATGGCCGCGAAACCGCACCAAGTAACGCTGATGAAACACTGTTTTTAGATAAACACGGTAAAGCCGTTAAGTGGATTGAAGCCGTGGTAGGTGGTCGCTCTGTTGGTGTACCGGGTATTTTAGATGCCTTTGCTTCAGCACATAAGCGTTATGGTAAGTTAGAGTGGCAAACTTTATTTGGCCCTGCCATTGAATTGGCTGAGCAGGGCTTTATTGTGTCACCACGTTTGCATCAATTACTTGCCAAAGAGTTAAACCCAGGGGTTACAAAGCTTCCTGTTATTCGTGATTACTTTTTCCCTGATGGTAAACCGCTTGCTGTTGGTACGGTGAAAAAGAACCCTGAACTTGCCGCGCTTTATAAAGATATTGCGAAACAAGGCATTGATGCTTTCTATAAAGGTGAAAACGCCAAAGAACTTGTGCATGCAGTGCAAAACTCAGCGGTAGCACCGGGGACTTTATCTGTTGAAGACTTAGCGAATTATAAAAGCAAAGAGCGTGCTCCAGTATGTGTTGATTATCGCCAATACGAGGTTTGTTCAATGGCTCCGCCAAGTAGTGGTGGTGTTGCTGTATTACAGATTTTAGCCTTACTCGAACATAAAGATATGGCTAAACTAAAACCAAATTCAGTACAAGCGTTGCATTACTTTACCCAAGCATCACGTTTAGCTTTTGCTGATCGTAACGTGTATATGGGCGACCCTGATTTTATGCCAATCCCGACACAAGGATTACTTGATAAAGACTACCTTGCAGGTCGTGCAAAGCTTATCTCTGAAAAAGATGCTCACGCAGAAGCAGGTACTCCGCCAAACTCACTTGCTTATGCACAAGATGATGCTTACGAGCTACCTTCAACAACCCATGTATCGATTGTCGATAGCCAAGGTAATGCGGTTTCGATGACCAGCTCTATTGAAATGGCGTTTGGTTCAACAGTAATGGTGAACGGGTATATTTTAAACAATCAGCTTACAGACTTTGCTTTATCACCAACAAAAGATGGCAAACCTTTAGCTAACCGCGTTGAAGCAGGTAAACGTCCGCGAAGTTCAATGTCGCCAGTGATGGTGTTTAACAAAGACGGCAGTTTACGTTTAGTGGTCGGTTCACCGGGTGGTAGTCGTATCATTGATTACGTTGCTCAAGTGGTAGTAGGTGTGCTTGATTGGAACTTAGATGCGCAAACTGCCATTAATTTACCGCGTATTACTAATCGCAACAATTATACAAGCCTTGAAAAGGGCACTGAACTTGCAAACTTGGAAGCTGATTTTGTTAACCGCGGGCACACAGTTCGTATCCTAGATTTAAACTCTGGTTTACATGCTGTTGAAGTAAAAGACGGTAAACTTTATGGCGCAGCCGATCCGCGCCGCGAAGGTATCGCTTTAAGTGATAAAAGCCACTAAAAACAAGCTCAGCAGCCTTAAAGCTGCTGAGTTTTCATGTATACTATTCGTTGTGCCGTTTAGGGCATAAAATTCATTTTCTTCAATGGTCTGACAAGGTGAATTGTCATTGCAATTTCGCCTTTAAGAGTAATAATGTCAGGTCATAATTATGACGCATCAAAGCTTGGAAATATGACTACAAATACCGATCCAAATTATCTTTATATTCCTTATTCAGGCCCAGGTCTGATCGAAACGCCACTATTAAACAAAGGCAGTGCTTTTTCACAAAAAGAAAGGGAAAGTTTCAACTTAGCCGGTTTACTGCCACCGCGTTATGAAACAATTGAAGAACAAGTTGAGCGTTGTTACCAACAGTATTCAAGCTTTAGCGATAATTTAAACAAGCACATTTACCTTCGTGCAATTCAAGATAACAACGAAACACTTTACTACCGTTTAGTACGTGATCATCTTGAAGAAATGATGCCAATTATCTACACACCAACAGTAGGTGATGCCTGTGAAAAGTTTTCAGACATTTACCGCAGTGCCCGTGGTCTATTTATTTCTTACGAAGATCGTTTCCAAATTGATGATATTTTACGTAACGCTACTAAAGGCAAAGTAAAAGTTATCGTTGTGACTGACGGTGAGCGTATTCTTGGTCTTGGTGACCAAGGTATTGGTGGTATGGGTATTCCAATTGGTAAATTGTCACTTTACACAGCGTGTGGTGGTATTAGCCCAGCTTATACATTACCAGTGATGATTGATGTTGGTACTAATAACGAAAAACTGCTAAACGACCCTATGTATATGGGTGCTCGTCATAAGCGTATTTCGCAAGAAGAGTATGACGAATTCTTAGACCTATTCATCAAGGCTGTTAAACGTCGCTGGCCAAGTGTTTTACTTCAGTTCGAAGACTTTGCACAACCAAATGCAATGCCATTATTAAAACGCTACCGTGATGAAATTTGTAGCTTTAACGATGATATTCAAGGTACTGCTGCGGTAACTGTGGGGTCTTTATTGGCTGCATGTCGTGTTAAAGGTGCGAAACTTTCAGAGCAAAAAGTGGTATTTGTTGGTGCAGGTTCAGCAGGCTGCGGTATTGCTGAGCAAATTATCAGTACTATGGTTGCTGAAGGCATTAGCGATGAGCAAGCTCGCTCACAAATCTTCATGGTTGACCGTTTTGGTCTACTAACTGATGGTATGGAAGGTTTACGTGATTTCCAACAAGCGCTTTGCCAATCTAAAGAAGGTTTAAGTGAATGGACGTATAGCGGTGAGTACGCATCACTCTTAGATGTAATGCACTGTGCACAACCAGATATCTTAATTGGTGTATCTGGCCAACCAGGTTTATTCACAGAGCAAGTTATTCGTGCAATGCATGCATCTTGCCCACAACCGATTATCTTCCCGCTAAGTAATCCGTCTAAGCAAGTAGAAGCACTTCCTTCAGATGTTATTGAGTGGACAGAGGGTCAAGCGATTGTAGCTTCGGGTAGCCCATTTGATCCGGTTGAGTATAACGGCCAAATTTTCCCAATCCCACAATGTAACAATAGCTACATTTTCCCGGGTATTGGTTTAGGCGTTATCGCAGCTAAAGCTACTCGTATCACTGATGCAATGTTGATTGTATCAAGTGAAACATTGGCTGAGTCTTCACCTCGTGCAAACACTGGTAAAGGCAGCTTGCTACCAGCGTTAACCGAAATCCAAGCTTTAAGTAAACGTATTGCCTTTGCAGTAGCGAAAAAAGCGATGGAAGAAGGTGTGGCACTTGAGTTAAGTGATGAGGCTTTATGGGCTGCAATCGAGAAAAACTACTGGCTTCCAGAATACCGTAACTATAAGCGCCGTAGTATCTAAACTATATCGCTTTGAGTGGTTAAAAAAAACAGGCTTTTAATGCCTGTTTTTTTATATCTGAATAATAGGGGTTGTTCATATTGAATTAACCCTTTAAGGTGATAATGAACGGAGTTTTTAATTAAGGAACAGTATTATGCGTAAGTTAGTTTTTACCGCTATGGCCGCCGCACTTAGTTTTAATGTGTTAGCACAAGCAACACCAGATGCACCGCATATTTATATCCAAGGTAATGCAACGGTTAAAGCAATCCCTGATAACGTTAAGTTAACTGTAGGTATTGTTGAAGTAGATAAAGATTTAATTGCCGCTAAAAACAAAGCTGATGCAACCATGGCCAAAGCCATTAAGCTTGCTAAAAGCCAAGGCGTAGAAGAAAAGGGCATTTATGCGTCTAATATCTCAATTCAACGCCAAACAGAATACAACCGTGAAACAGGCAAACAGGAATTTGTAGGGTACAGAGTATCGCGTAGTCTGTCTGTTACTCTAACTGATATTAAAAAATACCCAGTTATGCTTCAGCAACTAGTGAATGCGGGTATCAACGAAATTAATCAAACGCAATTTGTATCGAGTCGCTATGAAGAGCTACAAAAGCAAGCGCAAAAGCTAGCCATTAAAGATGCGCGTGCTGCTGCGAAAGAGTTTGCCAGTGATTATGGGGTTGAACTCAAAGGCCTTTATACTGCATCAAGCAGCCCACTCGATACAGGAAGCCAACCTTACATGCGTGCTAGCAAAATGGTACTGGCAGATGCTGCACCAGAAAACTATGTACCTGATGCATACAATGGTGGTGAGCTTACTATTAGCGCAAGCAGTTATGCAGTTTATTTTATCGAAAATTAGTCTATTTATTGTTTCTGGTAAAGCGCGCCAGCAACTTTTCACCTTGTTGCTCTGAAATACGGGCAATAGCTTTTAGCATATTAGTAATTTGTTCACGGTCGTAATCATTACTAATATGCGTATCTATATCTTCAATAATCGCCCCTAAGTAAATAAACAAACTCTTAGTCGCTTTTTCGTTATCAGATGCTCTAAACAATATGTTTTTAAACGCCTCAAGTACGTTAACCATTACATAGGCGTCATTTTTTGCATAATTGCGAATAGGTGTGAAGTTATCATGCAGCAGCTCATCGAATGATGTTTCATGTAAAAACAACTTAGGATGGTTATCATCGCATTGTTTAAGCGAATAATTCACATCATAAATGTCTAATCGCAAAATGAGTAAAATACTCAGCATATCAATAGCTTTTACTGCAGTACCTGGATCATTAATGCCCGGACTCATTGCCTTAACAGCAATCTCAGATATTTGCGTCATTCCATATCGGTAATGATCGCTAACATATTCTTCAATGTAAAAAATAAAGCATAAAAGTAGCTCATCAATGAGCTCTGGTTTGTCAGTTAAATCAGTATCGCACTTTAAAAATGGGTAACCTTTTACAGTAAAAAAACCTTGTTTAACAGAGATATAAATTTTAATGTCGTGCTCTTTACAGATAGCGCACAATTTATCGCTATGAGCGCCTTTAAAATAACCTTCCGTTTTACTTTTTATGCTGTACCAGTCGTCAAAGGTCGGAAAATCATCAACAGGATGTTCATGCTGCATAGCTTTAATACTGTTAAGTTCACTTTTAGTATTTTTAAATAAGTCATTCAGTACATTATCGACTTGGATAGCTCTGGATATAGAGTGAATAAAATAAACAAAGAAACCCAGTGAAATTAAGCCAAGTACCAGTGATATAAATATACCCAGTGAAGGGATGCCCATATTACCATTTCCTATGGTACGAATATTGATGAGCATTAGAATGGTGTAAATTATACTGCCTAAATAAAAGCCTAAAACTAGTTGATGAGATTTACGAGTTATAAGTCCGGGTAATACTCGAGGAGAAAGGCTGGCGCTGGCGCTATTTAACACGACCATAACCATAGAGAAGCTAAATACAGTTAACGAAATAATGCTTCCCGCTAAAGTACTTAGGATGGTACGTGCATTTTCTTCACTGTCTACCAGCAATACACTTAAGACTTTCTTAACACTCATTGCTGGATCAGAATACTCAACAGCTGTTGTAATTAAAGCAAAAGTCAAAAATAAAACAGACAGCATAGACGGATAAAATCCTATGCTGCTGATCATTTCACGGTAATTATCGGCTATTTTTCTTGGCGTAATCATGCACTTCCTTAAGAACTGTTAGACTTTAATTAGGATTTTGAGCTAACCTAGCAAATTATATGTCAGCCTAGCAATAAACAGTGCTAGGCGTCTAACTTTAAATAATAAATGGAATAAATTGTGATAGTTTCAACTTTTGCTGCTATTTTGGCTATTTTGTATATTCAACTTAGCTTTCGCGTTATTAAAATCCGTAAAGCTAAGCGTATTTCTTTAGGAGACGGTGGTGATGCAAGTTTACAAGCCGCGATCCGCACCCATGCTAATTTTATAGAATATGTGCCATTTTCTTTAATTCTGCTATTTTTATTAGAGTATCAAGGGTTACCCAGCCATTTTACTTATATTTTAGGTGCGATGTTATTAGTAGGTCGTTTTTGTCATAGTTATGCATTAGCAGATGAAAAAATGCAGCTACGCGTCGTTGGCATGGTTTTAACGTTTTTAATGATCTTCATAAGTTCGGTTATGTTATTAATAACACAGGTTTTTTAATATGATAAGAGTTGTATTTACGATTGCATTCGTATTTGTTTCGAATCAAGTTGCCGGCAGTACAGAAGATACAGCTCATGTCAAAAAATCAACTATTCCACCAAAAGTTTTAAATATAATTTATCCTAAAACCTTGCCCAGTTTAGTTGAAGAAGTTTATTACCCACTTATTTTGTTGGATACAGCACTAAAACGCAGTGGCTACAAATACAAACTAACTGCTGCACCAAAGTTATTAGGTCAAAATCGGGTATTAAAAGAAATTGAACATGGCGGTGATATTGATGTCACCTGGACTATGACGAACAAAGTAAGAGAAGACAAGTTACTGCCGGTTCGTGTTCCTATATTTAAAGGCTTGTTTGGTTGGCGTTTAATGTTCACAACAGAGCCGAAACTACCTTATTTAAGCCGACTAAAAACCCTCGACGATTTAAAGAAAGTTTACTTTGTACAAGGACAAGATTGGCCCGATACCCAAATATTGCGTGACAATGGCTTGGTTATATCAACGTCAGGAAACTTTGATTCGTTGTTTGTTATGCTCGACAGAGGCCGGGGTGACTTATTCCCACGCTCTGTGCTTGAAATTGAAGATGAACTAGCAGTTTTTAAGCAACAAATGCCTCTGGTTGTATTGCCTCATTTAATGTTGAAATACACCAGCCCAATCTATTTCTTCTTCAACAAAGACAACACCGCAGTTGCAAAAGCAGTCAATAAAGGCTTACGCATAATGATAGAAAGCGGTGAGTTCGATGAAATCTTTTTTAAATACAATGGTAAATTAATAGAAAACGCCCATATTCATGACAAGATTATTGTAGAATTAGAAAACAAAGAACTACCACCGCTAACCCCAGTAGGCGATAAGTCCTTATGGTTACCGATCAAAAAAGTTAAATGAACAACAAAATATTTATTATTGGCCTACCTCGCACAGGCACTACCAGTCTGTGCCATAGTTTTTTACAATTGGGCTATAAAACGGCCCACACAGCGTATACCGAATCAGCCTTAAAAGAAGCAGACGTTATTGCTGATACTCCTGTTTTTAGCGAATTCCCGTTATTAGATGCGCACTTTGCTAATAGCCGCTTTATTAACCTTGAACGAGACTTGTCTAAATGGGTACCTTCGATCCGTCAACTGCTGGCCCGAATGCACACCAATTTAATGCGAAGTGACGGAGGCTTTAACACGCATTTAAAGCGTTGCTACTTTGAGACATTTGGTAAATATTCGTTAGCAGATATTCAGTCTGATGAGTATTTGATTAACTGCTATGAGCAACATCAACAACGTGTCTCTAATTTCTTTAAAGACAAAAAAGCCAACCTATTAACGTTAAATGTTGCACAGCCACACAGCGCTAAAGCGTTACAGACATTTTTAGGTACAGATGCAGATATACAGTTCGAGCAGCTAAATATGGGTGGTAAAGTAACGGCTTGGAATGATATTAAACACCCCGATAAAATTGCCTCCACCAGAAACGGCAAAATTGATAAGTCACTTGGTTACAATCACAAGATTTTATAACAGAAATACGCTAAAATCGCCGCCATTGTTAGTTAAGTAGTTCGTTATCATGTTTGAATTAAAATATCACACTCCATTTGAGTGGACAGAAGGTGTCTTGGCAGATTTTGATACCTTTTTACAAGATCATGCCGCTGCTGAGAAGAAAGCCTCAGGTATGGCAATGTCAATGCTATCGCATTATCCTGACCGTCGTAAGCTTGTAAAAGCAATGACAGACTTAGCTCTTGAAGAAATGATACATTTTAAACAAGTACTTAAGTTGTTAATGGAACGTGATGTTTCACTTGGTAATGACCAAAAAGATCCTTATATCAAACAAATTCGTGCGGTATTCAGAAACGGTCGTGATGAGTTTTTAATGGACCGCTTACTCGTTGCAGGTGTAATTGAAGCTCGAGGGCATGAACGCTTTTCATTGGTCGCTGAAGCATTGCCACCGAGCAAAGAAAAAGAGTTTTATGTTGCAATTGCAAAGTCTGAAGAAAAGCACAAAAACCTATTTGTAGAGTTAGCGTACGAGTATTTTGATAAACACGAAGTGGATGCCCGATTAGAAGAAATTCTTGTGGCCGAAGCTGAAATTTGTAAAAAAATTCCGTTTACCGCGGCACTACATTGATTTAAATACTTATGTATTAGGTTGTAAAACCTAATACATAAAATAGGTACTTATAAAACAACAATTAAGTATTTTGTAAATACTTACAACCATCCCAATTGATTAAATAAACGGTAAATCATTCATATTATCTTCTATAGTTAAAATAGAGCTTTTAACAGGGATAGAAGTATGAAATGGATGATGACTCTTACAACTCTTTCATTAATTGGGATTGTTTTTACAGGTAACTCGATTTATACAGAGCTAAAACTATATAAGTCGAATAAAAAACCGACAGAAATTAGTGCTAGTATGTATCGTTCGCTAATTTGGCACAGTGATATATATAAAGATAATGTGTTTTTATATACCGCTGAACAGTATTTTAGTGATGGTATCATCGACACCAGTGAATATATTAAATTAAACCGCTTAGCAAAAGAAACCTCAGGGCCACTTATATTTATTCAGCAAGATAATGAGCAATTATGGCATGCTCGTTTGGCCTATAAACAATATCTTGAAGTACATGCATTAACACAGGTTGCAACCTTAGACTGAATTTAGCTGCATAAATGCTTTAATGAGTGGTTTAAGTTCAACAATGGTAGGCTTGCCACTCAAATAATGAGTATCTATATGATAAGTGTTGCCAAGCCAATAAGGTTCAGCAGTGGTGTTATGGCCATGCACAGAAAAGTCTATGGTGGCATTTATCTTTGTTATCGTTTGTTTTACAATAGTGCGATCCCACAACAACGATGCCGCGGCATATGGTTTATGCTCACTAGGAGCTTGCCAATTCCAATCTGCAGATACTGTGTGCGACAACCCTATTCGCATACCAGCATAGTCAAGCAAATAAGAAAGAGGGCACTGTAAAAGCTGCTCAGTTATCGCTTTTAATACATCATCGGTTGCTTGAGTATGCCAACGCCCACCATTTTCAACCCATAGAGAATAGTAGCTATGATCATCGGCAAGTAGCGACTCAAGCATCATGTGCTCATGATTACCCAGTGTCATATAAACACCCAGCTCTTTAAAGCGTGATAACAACGCAAAATTGTCGTTGCCTCTATCTATTGCATCACCAAGTGAAAATAAAACATCGTTGCTTTCATCAAAATCGACAGCGACTAAAGCTTGCTCAAACTTAGCTAAATTAGCATCGAGATCGCTGATAATAAACACACGTCTATTTTCGTTTATCTTAAGTTTTATTTGCGTTGGGTTATTGGCTATCGCTTGACAGTTAACGTGCTTCAAAATCCTTTCCTTTAATGCAATATCAAACAAACCCTAACATAAATTGTTGCCAATTTAATACTAACTGGCTAGTATAAAGGGCATAATTTTAGGAGTAATAGCCAACATGAACAACTAAACCTGTTATCCATTTTTACATTTTTCTTTGGAACAACAGGGCTAGTAGGCGTTGCTCACTCTTGTCAGTAGTATAAATCAATTACCATTTTGGTGGTCATACGCTTAGTTCAATTCGCTTTATAATTAAACGAATTGTATCACTGTCCCTGTATAACAGGAGGCAGTATGCCAAAATTACAAGCAGCCAACTTATCTTATCAACACGCCAATGGCGGCCAAGTTCTGAATAATATTTCAGTGTCGTTAAATGCTAAAACAACAGCTTTAGTAGGGCGAAATGGTGTAGGGAAGTCAGTATTAGCATCGCTACTTTGTAATCGCCTTATCCCGTCGTCGGGTAATGTTGTTTGCAATGGTCAACTTGGTTTTTATGAGCAACTAGTTGATAGCCACACATTAAAAAATAAAACGATTATAGACGTACTAGGGCTTAACCACTATTTCAAAGCATTACAGCAAATAAATAACGGTCATTTTACAGAGCACGAACTTAACTTACTTGATGGATTTTGGGATCTGCCCGAGCGATTTTATGCTGAGTTAACTCGTTTAGGCATTTATGGTATTAATGAGAACAGTTGTGCAACAGCATTAAGTGGCGGTCAACTAAGCCAACTCAGATTATGGGCGCTATTTACCATACACCATGACATTATAATCCTTGATGAACCTTCTAATCATTTAGATAAACAAGGTAAAAGCTGGCTTTTAAATCACATAGAACAATTCACTGGGCAGCTACTTTTAATAAGTCATGACCGTGAAATACTTCAAGTAGCCGATGAAATATGGGAACTCACATCTATGGGGTTATCAGTGTTTGGCACCGGTTTTAGTGATTACGTTACCCAAAAAAACTACCAGGTAGCAGCGCTTGAAAATAAGCTATCTCATACTACTAAAGAGCAAAATAAACTGCTATTAGAGCAGCAGCGCAGCAAACAAAAAGCAGCAAAAAGAGCCGCTAAAGGTGTAGTAACAAGAAAATCTGGTAGCCAACCTAAAGTGCTTATGGATGCTAAAAAAGATAAAGCGAGCGCTAATTTATCTTCGCAAAATAAAAATACCGCAAAGCGAGAAGAGCTACTTAATAGTAATAAAAAACATATAGTTAGCCAGCTCGAACAAATAAAACAACAGCAGTTTTATTTTACTAATCCTGACATTAAACAACGCAACGCACTAAATCTTGAAAACGTAATTTTACAATATGGGTCGCAAACCCCCATTAACCTACAGATATTCAATAATGAAAAAATACACTTAATTGGTGTAAATGGCGCAGGAAAATCGACGCTACTAAAAACCTTAACAGATGAGTTAAAAATGAGAGCAGGGCACATACATAGGAATAGCCCGTTATTGTATTTAGATCAGTACTTTTCCTTAATTAAGGCAGAGCTAACTTTGCTTGATAACTTAAAATCCTACTGTAAGACCCTTGATGAAAGCACCGCACGTACATTATTAGCAAGCTTAGGCTTTAGAAAACATGACGTATTCAAGCAAGCGACACATTTAAGTGGCGGTGAAAAAATGAAGCTTGCCATGTGTATCGTCAGTAATATTGAAAGCACCGCATTTTTGTTACTCGATGAGCCAGATAATCATCTAGACCTTGAATCAAAACAGCTCTTGGCTCAATCATTACAAAACTTTAAAGGCGGATTTATCCTAGTAAGTCATGATAATTACTTTGTAGAAAGCATCGGCTGTAATAGGCAAATTGTTCTATAAAATAGTCATTTAAAAATATACGTACTAGGGTGGTTGTAGTTAGATTACAAGTAATGACAATGAAATTTACAGCCACTAATTACAATGCTCATTGGTTGTGCAGCGATTTACATTAGTGTTATAACTTTTAAAAATGCTAAAGAAACAAGGTTACATAATGAGTTTTTAGAATTAAACACACTTAAAAGAGATGTAATAAAGCTGATTTCAGAAATGACAGCTGATCAAACCATTTCGACTAATCGAGTTAGAGAGCTTTGCAATGAAGCTATTTTATTAGATCTTGACTAACATGAAGATTATGAGTTCATAAATGCTGAAGCAGAGAAAATCCTCGAAGAACACCTCGTTGTTTATAATGATGTTAAAACAAACCTAGAGCATTTAATTTCTGTCATTCACAAATCAACAAGTATAGATAATGTGATCAATACAATTCATAATCTTGAAGAAATAAAGCTCAAAAATAAAAGTGAAACTGATGCACTTTATAACGAATATAAATTTAGATTTAAGTTAAGAGTTAAACAATTTGAAGTAGCCAAAAAAGAAAATTGCTTATGTAGAAGCTAATAATAAACCTAATCTTTGAGCTATTAAGTTAACCATAATTAATACAGACTTTGCTGTATTTGCTGCTATTAAGAAAGCTACAAACCATCTAACAATTTGTATGTCAGTAAAATGATCTCGTAATATGCTCATGGAAATGAAGTAAGTCAGGCTCAGGGTGATAGATTTACGAAATAGAAATAAGCATTTTATAGAAACAAAGAAATCGTGAAAAACCAAATTAAGCAAAAAAGGGGCTAAAAAACCTTAAAATCTAACGATGTAAATGGCACTTTAAGATTGGATCAGTTCTACTGATTTTAAAGGTGTTTTTTTGAGTTTTGACTGGATCACTTTTTTAAAAATGACACCATAAGACAGGATCCAATGTGTTTTTTAAATGATAACGCTGGATCCTACTTAAAATAACCTAGAAGCCACGTAAATAAGGGGCTGCAAGAAAATAGATGAACAGGGATATAATATATGAAAATGCTAATAATGTCGAGTTTTTAATCAGTGCTCACGAACTGTTTTAAATAAGCTTTTTATTTCTTTCTTGGGCTTTTTCTAAAACAGTGTAACCAACAGCTTTGTAACCGTTAGCTCGCTTTTTCCACATTCGTTGAAGCATTGGCAAATCATCTACAAAATCATATACAGTTACTTCTGATTTGCCTGGATGATGTCTTTGGATACGGCCAGCATATTGCGCAACCGTACCCTTCCATGAAATGGGTAAGGCGAGAAAAAGAGAATCTAAATATGGTAAATCAAAACCTTCGCCAACATATTTCCCTGTAGCGATGACGACGGTCTTGTTCGGTAAACCTGCTTGCATATCAGCAATTCGCTGCTTACGAATTTTTGCAGTTACACCGCCGTGTAGCTCAATGGCTGAGATACCTTTTGCTTTCAATAATTTCGATATAATACTGATATGTTCTTTGCGCTCACTGAGTACTAAACATTTTCTATCCAGTTGAACCACTTCAGATATTTGATTCGCAATAAGAAGACTACGTTCTTCATGATCTTGCAAGTACTGATAGACCTGTGTGATCTTGATTGCCTCGGAACCATCCAACCAGGTTTTAGGAAAAGACGTACCCGTATCACATCGATATGCCATTTGTGAAAATTTCACGCTATCTGGTTTTGATTCAAATAGCACATCTCCTAATTGAAAGTACATAAGCTTCTCTAAGCCATCTTGGCGCTTAGGCGTTGCTGTGAATCCAAGGATATATTTTGGTAATACGTTCTTTAGTAATGTCTCGTAGTTTGATGCAGGGATATGATGGCACTCATCAACAATGATTTGGCCGTATTGATAAACTTTCTCATTAATATCGACGCCATTCCGACCGATAAGGCTTTGATAAGTAGCGACATCCAATAACCCCGTGAGTTTATCTTTACCACCGAGTAAAGAGCCCATCTGAAATTCATTTAGGAAAATTTTACACCGTTCTATCCATTGTTCTGCAAGCGCTTTGTTATGAACCAAGACTAATGTGTTAACTTCACGCTTGGCAGCTAATGCCAAAGCAACAACAGTTTTTCCAAATCCGGTATTTGCAATAACCAACCCTGTTTCATTTGCCATTAACGCTTTTAATGCTTTGGTTTGCTGAGCACGAAGCACACCCGTAAATTTGACCTCTGACAAAGATTGACCGTTCTGCCGTTTATCCTGATAAGAAACAGAGCACTCTTGTTTATCCAGTAAGTTTTCAACCTGAGATTGCAATCCACGAGGTAGTTGTAAGTAGCCCGATTCAATATGCGCTGCACACAAATATCGCGGGACACCAATGGTTGAAAAGCGCATTGCTTGGCGTTTAAAAAATTCAGGATTACCAAATACGGCTAGTTTTTTGAGACTTGCGATCAGTTGGCTGGGAAGTGGATCGGTAGCGATGTATAGCTTGTCAGCCAGTATTATTTCTATTGAGTCAGGGCAACTTTGTATTTTCGTTGAAATAGAAGGCGATTGTTTTTCCCATGGTTTACTGTCTAGCTCTTGTGGTTCAATGGTGATGTATTCTTTAATTCGCTCAAGCAATGTGAGCATGACATCCGCAGTAATTTTGTCTGTACTTGCCAACGCCTGCCATTGATCACCAATCACTTCGCCATTCTTATCTATAAATGAAGCATTACCTAGCATACGTGGTTGTTTCTGCAAAGGTAGGGCGATGAGGTTACCGAAACCACCTTCAGGTAATTCATCTTGGTTGGGAAACATTCGATCAAAACAATCAAAATTAAGAGTCGGATAATTATCCATGGTCAGATTAAGCAGGGCTGTGCCTAACTGTCGAGCAGTTTTAGCATTTGTTGCTGTATCGAAGAACAGCCAAAGATGTCCACCGTGACCACTTCGAGACTTTTCAACCAAATTCGGAATGTGTAACGAATCACATACTTGACGTAAGGCGGTTATCGCTTCAAACCAATCAGCTTTATCGAAATCAAAAGCTAGAAAATAGCATTGATTTTGCTCAGTTAAAGGATAGATACCAATTGTTCGTTGTCCACGTAGATGCGCGTTTATGGCATTTTCATCTAATGGATGAAAAGCTTGATGATGACATTCAGAACAGGTAATTTTAGGTTTGTTGCAGACTCCAGTTTTCCATTCGTTGGCACATGATGGAGAATAGCCCGATTTACCTTGTTTTGATTTCCAGCGAAACGGATAGATATTATTCCGGCCACGAAAGTAGTTTTGAAATAAGGCAAGCTTAGCTCTCGGATCAGCGTATCGGTTAAAGTAGTGGGCCTGTTCAGCTGTCAATTGCTGGGTCAGTAGACGGCTTTCCTCAAGTAACGCCGCTTTACGAGTTTCAATCTCTTCCAGTTCAGCTTTAATATTTGCAAGGCGCTGCTCTGGGGTGCTCATGACATTGACCTTTTTATATACTTCACTGAATTAGGCCGCTAGCTCGATAATTATAAGCCATGATTTCCCTTCGTTATTCATCGAATAACGATTCAGCCCCAATCAACGGGATAATCCGTAGCAAAACATCTTCCATTACACCATTTTCAGCAGTGGTAATTTTCTTAGCACTGCGGTCTTTCCACGAAAGAGTTTGGATCAAACTTGAAGCTACAACACTTGGTTTATCAAGGTTATTTACTGGCACTTCGGTAGCTTGACCTCGAATGCTGGTACTAATAGGGCAGCAAATTAACAACCCCGTTTGTTGATTGTATTCTTTACTTGAAAGGACTAATGCAGGGCGATACTTCCCGATCTCCTTACCTTTCACTGGCTCAAAATCTAGCCAAATAATTTCATTGCGTTTAGGTATATACTGAGCCATTACTCACCCAACTCTTTACCCGATACTAACGCCAGCTCATCAGCATGAGCTGTATGTGCATCTAAACCATTTAATAGCTCTCGTTCACTGAACGGAAAGCGCTTCTTTTGACGTTTAATTGGTTCAATAATAATTTTCTTTCCATCGGCTTTAACCTCAATGTCAGCCCCTTCAACTAAGCCGAGTTGTTTGATGAAAGCGGCAGGGATTATATTGCCGAGACTATTACCGATTTTTCGTACTTGAGTGCGCATCTTTCACCTCTTGAGTAGGTACATTGTTATAACATGATTTATTGTACGCTTCCTATCTTTAGTGTCAACTTTGTTATAACAAACAAGCTCCATTACTAACTTTAGACCCGATATAACAATTCACCAGCATGAAAACGATTGACTGCTCATAATAATGAAAAAAAGCACTATTAATGACAATATCCGACACAATAGTGTAAAAAAGCAATATTATGGCGAGGCAGTATAGATAAGGCTCCCGGTGTTTAAGCGCAAAAATATAAAAGTATTTTAATTCAATTGATTAGGGTGAAAAATTAGTGACACTTCTGAGATTTTAGTGACACTTCCGAGCAATTAGAAACACTTCACGCTAATCTATTGCTAAAGATAACTAAACTTTGATTGCCTTTTAGAAGAGTTAGATAATAAGCTATTTGAAGCCAGCGGTATCGGTGATATGGATTCGTACCTTAAAACCATTCACCCAGACAAATCACTCGGTGTATTTATAAGAGAGCTAGTCGGCCTAGACCGAGGCGCTGCTAAAGAAGCCTTTGCGGAATACTTAGGTGAAACCAAGTTCAACAGCCAACAACTGCGCTTCGTTAACACCATTATCGACTATCTCACCCAAAACGGCGTGATGAGCCCAGCGATGTTAGCCAAACCACCATTCTCCGACATTCATTTCGAAGGCGTGTTTGGTTTGTTTGATGATGGCACGGTGATGGACTTACGTTACAAGATCAAAGACGTCGAAGCTAAAGCGGTAGGAGAGTAGGGATGGCAGGTAGGAAAAAGGATGATCGACAACAAAAGTTCTTTGAGTTTCTGAAGAAAAAACAAACGGATGGCAAACTGTTTAGCCGAGAGGACGTAATTGCAGCCACAGGATGGGAAGCGAATACGTTTAAAACATACCTAAACAAGAGGCAGATTTCACAATTCTTGGTTGAGGTTTCCCCTAATAAGTTTGAGGCAATAAATACCGTTGGTATTACGCTAACTGAGTTTAAGAAGCGGTTATCTCAAAGCAAGCACTTTCAAGAACTTGGGCATAAGTGTAAAAGTAATCTAGCCAAGGCTCTACTTAAAAAGTCTAAAGATAATATGATGCTGGCATTAGAGTTGTATAACAGACCCTCATTGGAGAATAAACTCGATGGCTTTGTGATGTTGTTCTGTACAGCATGGGAACAATTATTAAAAGCTAAACTAATTGAGAGAGATGGTGAGCACAAGATATACGAAAAAGTTAATGGTAAGAAAGGATTGAAACGCACGATACCGTTACGTGTGTGCTTAGACAGGATCTATGAGCAGAAGAATAATATTCGCCGCAATATTGAAATTATAGCGGACTGGCGCGATGAGCTGTTCATTTATTAATGCCAGAGATTCAATCGATTGCGTCCAGAATATTCCAGTCAGGCGTACTAAATTTTTCAGCTGAGTTTGAGTCATTCGCTGAAGTGCCATTTATTTCTTCCCAACATACAGGCATGTTATCTCTGGTTGGAGATTTCCAACTACCACCGGCGTCACTATTAAAGTCGCTTTATGGCTCCGCCGCAGATCAAATATTAGAATTAGCTAGCCAATTAGAACAAGATATCGAAGCAGCGGATGACATTACGTTTGCCATACCGATTAACGTGTCTTTGATGTATACGCAGGATCAGAATGGAACACAGGTGATACTTGCCAAGGCCAATGGCAAGAAAGAAGACATTGAGAATCTCAAGAACGTACTGATGGTAGAAAAAGCGGTAAACCCTGAAAAGTCTCATTCATTTACACGAAGCAAATTGCTGTCTAGCGTTTTAGAGAAGCTGCAAAAGTATGATGACGTAAAACTAGGGCGTTGCTTAGTGTACACAGCTGGTGCAAAACCATCTTTGAACACCAACTGTATCGACGCTTGTATTCATAAGTTGAAATGGAAATCCAACGACAACGAGTATCATCATTACATTAAAGTATCAGACAGACACCTTTATTCGATGAGTGCGGTCGATGAACTTGGAAAGAGAATTACAGAAAACGAAAACTTTGTAAGAGAAGCTAAAGAGAAATACAACCGGCGTAATAAAAAGTGAAAGTTATGACGCGCTACGTAAATAAATAGGCGTTGGTGCACGCATTTAAATTTAATTCACGTAGCGTCGCGTTATTAGCATATACAAATAATGTCAGTTTTCAGCCATCAAATGGCAGAATTGTTCAAACCAAATCCCAACAAAGGGATCCAGCGTTAAAATATCAAAATTTAAATTCCTTAAATCTAATGTATGTGTAACCAGTTGAATAGTGGTGTGAATTTTTGACACACAAGACTGGATCGATCCAGAGTTAAAGTGCTAATTACAACGACTAATGAGGCTGCTTATAAAGATAAATACTTTATTTAACATAATATAAATTATAGGAAGTAATGAATCTATACATAACCACACCTATACTCTGTGTATGCTAAGTCCAATACTAGACGGTATCGGACATTGCAGTGGTGTTTTATCAACTTATTCATTTAATTCGTGGCTGTTTCTTGAGCTTAGCTACTCCATAGCATATATTAAAACTATCAACTTGAGATGTAACGATAAGATGTAAACGATATGGAATTTGTGAAACCGTTAGAGCCAATTTTGATAATTGATGATATGCAAGATATCAGAGATTATTTAAATCAAATTTTAACTGGTCTGGGTTTTGACGATATTTTAGAAAGCCGAGATTTTGAATCAGCAAAAACTGTTATTGAGGAAAAGTCTCCAAATGTTATCTTTCTAGATATTGAGCTTCCTAATACAGACGGCACTGAGATCCTTGAATACTTAAATGACCATCACCCACATACTCATGTTGTTATGTGTTCCGGCCATAATAGTCTTGAGAATGTGCAAAATACTTGGGAACTTGGTGCTAAGGGTTTTATTGCAAAACCATTTAATGCCAAAAAAGTCGATACTGTCATGAAGCGCCTAGAAATGATGGAAACCATCGCAAGTTAAGTAGTTTATGAACTCAACAATCAATCTTATTATAGATGACCTATCTACTGTTATTCTTGGTAAACAACAACAAATTAAACTTGCTCTAGCTTGTTTGTTTAGCGAAGGCCATTTATTAATTGAAGATTTACCTGGGATGGGAAAAACCACATTATCTCATGCACTTGCGGCAGTCTTAGGGTTATCTTACCAACGTATTCAATTCACCAGTGATTTACTTCCATCAGATATACTAGGAACAAATATTTTTGATGCAAAGGAACATGCGTTTTCTTTTCATCAAGGCCCTGTTTTTAGTCAGGTTGTGTTAGCAGATGAAATAAATCGCGCGGGACCTAAAACACAAAGTGCGTTACTTGAAGCCATGGAAGAAAAACAAGTTACTGTTGATTCGGTTAAACATGCCCTGCCTTCTCCATTTTTTGTTATCGCAACACAAAATCCAGTAAATCAATCAGGTACTTACCCGTTACCTGAGTCACAATTAGATCGTTTTTTCATGCGTATTAGCTTAGGCTTTCCTGATAAACAAGCAGAAAAAAGCTTAATTTTAGGTTTGAATAACCGCAATTATGATGAATTACCAGTTCGCATTACCCCTGAGCAACTTGCTGTTATTCAAAAAGAAATATCTTCAGTTACATTGAGTAACGCGGTTGTTGATTATATTTTAGAACTGGTTGATTACACACGCCAAAGCTCTCATTTTGTTAATCCTTTATCGCCAAGAGCCAGTATTGCTATTTCGCGTGCAGCGAAATCATGGGCTTATATTGAAGGACGTGACTTTGTGTTACCTGAGGATGTTCAAGCTGTATTTAGCAGTGTGACTGATCACCGCCTTGGTTTGAACAATCAAGATAGTGGCTATGCATTAATTCATGTGCCTGTAAGCTTATAAGCATGTTAAAGCGCCCTGCTTTTATTATTTCTGAAATTGGCCAATCCATTTTCAATAAATTTTTGAAGAATAAACATAACGTTAATGAGATCTCTCTTCAACATAAAAACATTTATGTATTACCTTCTAAATTAGGCATGAAGTTTTTACTCATTGCACTGCTTAACTTTGTGATGGGCATCAATTATCAAAACAATCTGATCTTGGCGATGGCCTATTTGATGGTAGTTATTTTGGTGTTCTCGATTCTCACTGGTTATAAGAATATGCGCGGTTTATCTGTTAAGTATCTTTTTGTTATAAATAGTTATGCTCCAAAATCTCCATATGCGCGTTATCAGTTACAATCAACCTCTAGTAGCCAACAAGTAAAATTAATGATATCTGGCTCAGAGTCAGAGACTATATCGCTGGATAACTCGGACAAAAAAACCATTGAAATAGCACTTAACTGTACTAAACGTGGTGTTTACGGTCTTGAAAAAGCAAAAATAATAAGTCACTTTCCATTTGGTTTAGTGTCTGTGTGGAGTTATATTCAGCCGAGTGATGTGATCTATGTTTACCCTACTCCTAAATCAGCAGAAAACTTAGATATTGAGTTACATGAAGAGCTGAACGATGCAGGTGATAATGCACAATCTAGAACAGGTTCTGATGAGTTTTATCAATTAACACCTTTTATTAAAGGCTCAGCTTTGAATAAAGTATCATGGAAACACTATGCAAAAACACAGCAATTGTTGAGCAAAGAATTTACCAGTGATACGACTCAAGAGTTAGCGCTTAATTTTAATATGCTAAGTGGTAATACAGAGTATCGCTTAAGTCAGCTATGTTCTTTAGTTAATCAACTTACAGAACAACAAATCGCTTTTTCATTAACTTTGCCAAAAAAGAAAATTTCAAAAGCGTCTGGTGATGTCCATCAAACAGCTTGTTTAAAAGCCTTAGCGGAGCATTAGTTGTGAATTTATCGCTTATTAATGCCGTTTTATCATTCCTATTTATAGCAATCAGTGGCTTATTATTTAGTGAGATCCCTAGTTCGTTTTTATTCATATTAGTCGGCTTAAGTTTTTTTAATCTCGTGTTAGACCGTTTTTATAAAAAACTCACTGCACTGATGGCAAATATCCTTGCGGCACTGTGTTTAATTGCACTGTTTGTAACTGTAGGGATTAGCGATACAGTTAAACTGTTTGTATCTATGATGTTACTCGCTAGTACTTTTAAATTGTTGCAAGCTAAAGCTGTAAAACACTATCAAACCGTATGTTTACTGGTATTTTTTAACCTTTCCACGGTATATTTGTTCTATCAAGGCATTTTAGAGACCCTGCTTGTCAGCTTGCTTTACATCATTAACTTTGCGGTTCTGGGTTATTTATCAAGCCCTAAAAGCTTCAAGTCTGCCAATAAGCAAAGTATTAAAACAGTTTTACTCGCATTACCAGTATCGGTTTTTTTAATTATATTTTTACCTAAACTCCCTGCATTTTGGCAACTTCCGGGGCCAAAGCTTGCAAAAACTGGCTTATCTGAACAAGTTGACCCTTTTGCAATTGCCAAGCTTGCAGAGTCTGATGACCTTGTGTTCAGAGTTGAAGAGCAGCCGAACTCGACCTTACAAGCGCCCTATTATTGGCGCAGTTTAATTCATGATGCCTTTGACGGTCAGCAATGGTTAGTATCGGACATTTTGAAGTCTCAACAATTTAACGACAATCGTAGTGTCAATATTGAAGAACCTAACGTTGAATATAATGTTATTGCCGAGCCGTCATCATCGAACTGGCTTTTTGCGTTAGGGTTTGCCACGAGTAGTCATAATAATGTGGCAAGCACATACAACGGTTTACTAAAACGTAAAGGCAATCTAAATAAAAATATTAAATATGCTGTGCAAAGTACGCAAGTAAGTTATAGCCTAACTCCTTTTGAGCAGCGGCTTTATACACAACTTCCCGTTGAAAGTAACCCCAAGACTCGTGAGCTTGTAAATAATTTAGCCAATAAAAATACTACCGCACAATCGTATTTCAATGCTCTATTAGGCTATTTTAATACGCAACAATTTAGCTATACCCTAACTCCTACTCCTATGCTTAATAAAAACACCATTGATCAGTTTGTGTTTGAAAATAAGAGTGGGTTTTGTGGCCACTACGCCAGTACAGCAGCTTTTATGTTTCGTGCGGCAGGTTATCCAGCACGCGTTGTATCAGGCTACTTAGGTGCGGAACGACAAGGCAAAACCCTTAATATTTACCAATATGATGCACATGCATGGGTTGAAGTATTTTACGATGAGCGTTGGCATGTTTTCGATGCAACTGAAGTTGTTGCACCTGAGCGTCTCAACGGTTCATTGTCAGAGTTTCAAGCGTTGAGCGAACGGTTTAATGATAATTTAAACTTTGGCTTAAAGCGCTGGAGTCACTTAAAAGCGATTAATTGGCTTCGTATTAAATTAGAAGAGCTTGATTACAAGTGGACAAATTGGGTTTTAACTTTTGACGAGCAATCTCAACAAAACTTATTTAAAGCGCTTTTTGGTAATAATGCATTTTGGTTAACTCCATTGGTAATTATGGTAACTCTCGCACTTTGTTTTACCAGTTACTTTTTATACAGCAAGCGTTTACCTCGCAGTTCTGAACCCCTTGTTTTTGAACTGATGCAACTTTATCGCTGGGCTGAAAAACAACAAATTCACTACGATGAAACAAACACTCCTTTGCAAAATATCGCTTTGATGAAGCGCTCAAAGCCAACAGTTGCCAGCAAACTAGCTAAATTTGAACAAATATTCATCGAAGTACGTTATCAGCAACAGGCTTTTAATCAAAACCGCAAAAAGCAGGTACGACTTCTGTTACACTCCATCAAAACAGCAAAATAGAGAAAACCATGAATGCAGTAATTATTGGCGTTATTTTAATGCTGGTACTAACACTTTGCCGAATAAACGTTATTGTCGCAATGACACTGAGTGCGATTGTTGCTGGTCTAACTACCGGGCTTGGTCTATCAGAAACACTGAATGCATTTAATGACGGGCTCTCTGGTGGTGCAGAAATCGCATTAAGCTATGCCATGTTAGGGGCATTCGCTGTGGCTATTTCAAAATCAGGATTGACCCGAATACTTGCTTCAACCCTGTTAAAACAGGTGAATGAGCACAGCCATAAAGGCGAAACAACGCTAAGTTATTTTATTTTAGTTATTATCTTACTTTGCGCGATCTCTTCGCAGAACCTAATCCCAGTGCATATTGCCTTTATTCCCATATTGATCCCACCGTTGCTGGTGATATTCAACAAACTGCGCTTAGATAGGCGTGCTATTGCGTGCATTTTAACTTTTGGTTTGGCAACCTCGTACATGGTTTTGCCCTATGGTTTTGGTGGAATATACCTATATTCAATTTTACATAAAAACTTAACCGATAATGGTTTAGAAATTGTGAATACCCAGGTGCCCATGGCAATGATCATCCCTGCACTTGGCATGGTTGTAGGTTTGTTAATCGCAGTGTTTATTAGCTATAAAAAACGCCGTGACTATGCTCCACACCCGCTTACTGAAACACCTCAAAATGTTGTTATCGAACAACCTAAAAAAGTACTTATTGTGGGAATTGCAGCTGTGCTTTGCTCGTTAGTAGCTCAAAGTGTTAGCAATTCGATGATATTAGGTGGACTAGTTGGTGTAATGATTTTCAGTTTATTTGGAGTTGTTAAGTGGGAACAAAATAGTGATGTTTTTAGTAAAGGCGTTGCTATGATGGCGATGATTGGCTTTATTATGATTTCTGCACAAGGGTTTGCTTCGGTAATGCAAGCAACAGGTGATGTCACCTCCCTTGTTAGTTCAGCAGCAGGCCTTATGGAAGGGAATAAACCACTTGCTGCTGCATTAATTTTACTTGTTGGGTTACTAATAACGATGGGCATTGGTAGCTCATTTTCGACGGTGCCTATTATTGCCACCTTATTTGTACCGTTGGCATTAGAACTAAACTTTTCAGTAATGGCCACTGCGGCGCTTGTTGGCACTGCAGGGGCATTAGGTGATGCAGGCTCCCCCGCATCAGATTCTACACTTGGGCCAACATCCGGTTTAAATGCAGATGGGCAACATGACCATATATGGGATTCTGTGGTACCGACATTTATTCATTTTAATATTCCGTTGCTGATCGCCGGTTGGATTGCAGCTATGGTATTGTAAAAGGCCCTTCGGGGCTTTGTTACTGACTAAATAGCACCCTCAAAGCCCTATTTAAATCATGAAAGCGAATCGGTTTAGTTAATACTTTGTTCATTCCCGCATCTATACAGATTGCTTTATCTTGATGCGAAGCATTGGCTGTTAACGCTACTATGGGTAAGGTCATCTTTAATTCATCACGAATGTATTTTGTTGCGGTTATACCATCCATAACGGGCATCATCATGTCCATAAGAACTAAATCAAAGTGTTGTTGTTGTAACTTTTCAATTGCTTGTTGGCCATGATCAGCCAATGTGACATGGTGATTAAGCTTTTCTAAGAAAGCTTTAATCAACACTTGATTGGTCTTATTGTCTTCAGTTACCAAAATAGCGATAGGCTCTAATGTGTTTTCGTCGTCAACTACTTTGGTATCAGCACTGACAACCGTATAGGGGATCTGAATAGTAAACTTAGTACCTACATTTTGTTCACTAACAACTTTAATATCCCCTTTCATAAGATCAACAAGGCTCTTTGTTATGCTTAAACCAAGACCAACCCCTTCAATCTGCCGGTTTACACCATAATCATGTTGTTTAAAGGCATCGTAAATTGAATCAATATGCGAAGGAGATATTCCCTGCCCAGTATCTGATATTTCAAAGTGTAGGTATTGGTCAGTGTAATCTGCTACAAAATTAACTGTCCCCACTTTGGTAAACTTAAAAGCATTATCAAGAATATTAAAAAGTATTTGCCCTACTCGCGCACTATCAATATTTATTTTATCCGGTAAGCCGTCTTTGATTTGTGTAGAAAAAACAACGTTAGTGCCTTGTGTTATCTCTAAAAACTGTGATGCAATATTCTTCACCAAGGCATTGATGTCGGTTGCTTTAATGTCTAAATCTAATGAGCCACTTTCAATTTTAGAAAAATCCAGTACGTCACTAATTAAATCAAGTAATAAATCGGCACTTGAATTAGCATAATCAAGCCAGCGGCTTTGTTTGTCGCTAAGCTTTGAATCAGCAAGCAAATCTAACATTCCGACTATCGCATTCATAGGGGTACGTATTTCATGTGACATCACGGTTAAAAATTTAGATTTAGCAAGATTCGCTTCTTCTGCCTTTTCTTTTGCTAATTGCAAAGCTTGCTCACGGTCTTTGTTTACTGTGATATCTTTTGCAATTCCGAGGTAGCCTCTAAACTGACCCTGCGCATCAAACTGTGGCTTGCCACTAAATGATACCCATGCCGATGGTGAGGAGTTAACTTCAAACTCAAAATCAAGAAACTCAGCATGCTCGGCTAAAAGGTGCTTAAAGTGAGACCATTTTTTAAGCTGTTTTTGTTCTTGCTGAGTAATTATCGCATCGAAATTTTTATGTAAAAAATGACGTTTATATAAATTACTGTGGCTAGCTGTGGTCAGCACATTAATAAACCGCTCTTCTTTATTGGTGCGCCAAAACCATTCACTGGCAAAGTCTCTAAATAATTCTGACAGCTCTCCAAGGCGAGTTAATAACGAGGTCGAATGAAATTTTTGCCTATTTAAACGTGTTAATTGTGAATACTGCCATGCTACTTGCTGTAATAGCACATGGAGCGCTGTTGATGCTTTTTTAGAAAAATAGTCACTTTCTTTAACTGAAAAAAACACAAAACATTGCATGCTTTCTTCAGACAAGGCGACTTTAAATATCAAGGCATCATTAAGTGGCTCTGAGCTTAGGAAAACATGGTTAGTATTAAAAAAACACCATTCGTCGTTACTGGATTTTAGTATTTCCTTTAGTAATTGTTCATCAAATTCAAGGTGTTTTGTGGTTCTCATTTCGAAAGATGCTTTGTCATGTTCGATATTGATTAAACAAAGTTCGTTAAAAGTAAAGTACGGCGCTAATACATGTTCAAGCTGCGCTTTCAACGCTCGACTGTCATTTATACCGTGAAACTTGCGAAGTTCACTCTGTAACTGTTGTAAATTTAATTCAGCCATTGCTTTTCCACGTTGATATTGCGTCGCATATTGCAAATAAATGCCCCACTTTTAGTGTAGACACTAAACCTAGAAAATAAAGTATTTAAATTTCATTACCTTATAAAACTTAACCTTTTGGTACAGACTATGCTTTTAAGTAGTATTGAACGAGTAAGGGGTAAGAATCATGAAAATAGTATGCATTGGTGGTGGCCATGGTTTATCTCATATGCTCAGTGCTATAAGACCTCATTGTGCAGAGCTAACTGCGATTGTAGCAACAACCGATAATGGTGGTAGCACTGGCAAGCTAAGAAATAGTCAAGATGTTGTTGCATTGGGTGACATACGGCGCTGTTGTTTACAGCTTGCAGATAATGACTCACTTATTCATCAAGTATTTCACCACCGGTTTAATGGCGGTGAACTCGATGGCCACAGCTTGGGTAATTTAGCATTATTAAGTTTAACGCAGCAAACAAACTCTGCGACTCAAGCAGTAGCATGGTTTAACGCAATGTTAGGAAACTCTGAAACTATTTTACCCATGTCAGATGAACCTACCGATTTACTTGCGGTGTTACCTTCTGGTTTAAAAGTATTTGGCGAATGCGAAATTGATTCTCTGGCTGAATTACCCGATTACGTCACCCTTTCTCAAAATGTAAATGCCGCACCAGGTGTTATTCAAGCAATAGAAAACGCAGATATGCTTATTATTGGCCCAGGCAGTCTGATTACCAGTGTTATGCCAGCCATGTTAGTAGAAGATATTGCCAAAGCCGTAGAAAACACATCTGCATGTAGAGTGTTTATTGAAAACATCGCTAAAGAAACCAGTGTTATTAAATCGCTCGATATGAAACCTGTTGACTGGCTTGAAGGCATGCTGGGCTATAGTTTTTGCGATTTAAGTATTTCTTTAGATGCACTTAGTGAAATTGTTTCGCATTTTAATGATGTGGTGAAATCGGCTAATCAACAACACGATATAGAGCAGTTAAGTACGGTGTTTGGGGAAATCTTAAAAATGCCGCTCAGTTTAGAGACTGAGCATGAGCAATTAATTCGCGCTGATCAAGCTCTGCGCGTGGGTTGAGGTCTGTGTAAATTGATCTTGCAACGTACTGATTAGGCTAACAAGTTGGTCATCGAATTGTTCTGCTTTAGCTTTCATTTCAATTTGTTCGGCAAGTTTTCCGACAGCTAATGCACCATAACTCAGGCTACTGCTTTTTAAGCTATGCGCATTGATTTCGATGTCAGTTTGCTTATTTGGATCAGCTAGGCTTGAAACAATTTGACTGGATTCAGTGATATAGACTTGCAAAAGCTGTTTAGCTAAGTCATCACCAACATCCTGTTTTAACTGAGAAAATGTAGCATTATCTATCATGGTCTCACCTTGGAGTGAATATGAAATACAGTGTTATTTTATTTGTTGATTCAAGCCTGATAGGTGGAATCGAAAGTCACCTAATTGCTTTAAATAAGCTTTTAGAACGAAACAATATTAAGAGTTCAATCCTATTTTATCAAGATCATAATAATCGGGATTTTTACTATCGCTTAGAGCAAGAAAATATCGTCTATGGTTTTGCTGGCGGGAGCTTAAAAAGTTTAAACGATATTTTAAAATCGTTTCCTCGTTCAGCGTTACTGCACACCCATGGGTACAAGGCAAGTATCATGGGTAAGTTAGTATGCCGCTGGCAAAACCGCCCTTGCATTTCGACTTACCATGCTGGAGAAGTTGGCCGTGGTAAAGTCTTTTTATATAACAAGCTTGATAAGCTTTTAAGCTTCTTTTCTAAAAATTTTGCAGTTTCAAATCAATTAGCTGCCGATATTTACAATGCCGAAGTACTTGAAAACTTCATTTCTATTCCTAATGCTAACCCGACATTAGAACCTAAATGCAAAAGCAATTTAAATGTTGGTTTTGTTGGTCGGCTTTCAATAGAAAAAGGGCCCGATATATTTGTAGATGTTGCTAAGCAATTTGCCACTAGTTCTTTAAATTTTCATATGTTTGGCGATGGACCTATGCGTGACGAACTTGAGCTTTCTTCAGTATCCTTTCACGGCATGTGCGAGCAACATGAAATTTGGCAAAAACTCGATGTATTAGTGGTCTGTTCTAGGGCTGAAGGACTGCCAATGGTAGTGCTTGAGGCAATGTCGCATGGCGTATTAGTTATTGTCTCTCCTGTTGGGCAATTACCTCATATTGTGAGTCACTTAACTAATGGGCTATTAATGGCAGACAACTCTGCACAAGCGCTATCTAAGCAATTAAATAATTTAATCAATTTAACCCCTGACCAAATTACTTACATGCTTACTAATGCACATACTTTGGTCAGGCAACGGTTTGGTGGAGAGCAACAATTCAAGCAACTTAACCGAGTTTATCGAACTAGCTTACTTGCATCTCTTCCCAGCTTTTAATTTTTCGGTATAAAGTTGAAGGGCTCACATCTAATAAAGCAGCTGCTTTAGGTATGTTGTTATCACATGCTTGTATAGCTTGTTCAATGTAACGTTTTTCAACAAGCCATAATGGTTCAATGTCTGCTTGAGTGAACGGCAACAAAGTGTCATTCATGGTAGCCTGTTCAGTATGCAAGCCTGTATCTACAGCAGTAATAATGACTTCTGGTTGCGGTACTTGATGCAACGATGCTAATTGATTCTGATTAGAGGATTGAGGTAATGCGGGGATCATATCCACTTCGATATATGATTCATCATGTAACACCATAATATTACGAATCGTGTTCTCTAATTGACGAACATTACCAGGCCAACTGTAGCCCAAAAATAAGTTTTTTACGCCTTCAGACATCCCTTTATATTGACGCTTTTCTTCTTTACTTATTTTTTTAAATAACGCATCAGCAATTTCTATAACATCTTTGCCCCGTTGTTTTAGTGGCGGTAAGGCTATTGGAATAACGTGTAAACGATAATAGAGATCTTCCCGAAAGCGACCTTCTTGTACTTCTAGTAACGGGTCTCGATTGGTAGCGCAAACGAAGCGTACATCCACTTTTACTTCTTTTTCACTGCCTACTTGTTGATAACATCCCGTTTGAATAAAACGCAGTAGTTTGCTTTGTAAGTTGATATCCATCTCACAAAGTTCATCAAGAAATAACGTGCCGCCATCAGCTTGACCTGCGGCTCCTTCTCGATTTGCTATAGCACCAGTAAAAGCGCCTTTTAAGTGTCCGAATATTTCGCTTTCAATTAAGTCTTTAGGAATAGCTGCACAGTTTAGAGCAACAAAAGGCTTATTAGCTCGAGGTGATGCTAAATGCACAGCACGTGCACACAACTCTTTACCAGTACCACTTTCACCGGTGATGAACACGGTTGCTTTACTTGCCGATGCAGATTTTATGATTTGATAAACTGACTGCATCACGCTTGAGCTACCAATCAAATCAAAATATTTACCATTTTCGTATGTAGTTTGATAACTTTTTACCGTTTGCTTTAAGTCTTTTAATTTAAGCGCGTTATTTACGGTGATCCTAAAACGATCGGCTTCTATTGGTTTTTCTAAAAAGTCACTCGCGCCGAGTTTAATGGCTTTAATGGCCATTTCTTTGGTGCCATGACCTGTAAGAACAATAACTTGTGGTGCGGTGTCTGAGTCTAACGAAGATAAAATATCCAAGCCATTTATATCGGGTAGCATGACATCTAAAATTATTAAGTCAGGCTCGAATTCTTGTAATGCACACATTGCTTGCTCACCGTTATAAGCGATGCGTGTTTTCACTCCCGTTGGAATCAGATAAGACTGATACATCAAGGCGAGTGACTCAGTATCTTCAACAATGAGTATTTTAGGTGGCATTACTGGCTTCCTTTTTATAGTTTTTATGCTGAGATAAAGTGATTATTTTACAGTTCCTTACTAGTAGCTTAGTGCTTAATTGGTGACTTTGTAAACTCTATATTTAGTGTTTATTGATGACAATTAAAGATGCATCATCAACTTCGTCTGATAGTTTAACTTGGCTTGATTGCCAAAGCTTATATGCAAATTGTTCACTGTGAAGATCTTCGGCCGTTAAATTTGCTATGTGTTGACCCACCTCATTAAAATGTTGGTTGTCTAACCAGCCATCAGTAAATAGTAAAATATGCTCAACATCACTCAGGTCATATTGGTAATGTGAGTAGTGATGTTCATCACTTAAACCAAGTAAAGGGTCTGTTCCAGTTAACTGTATTAACTGCCCTTTTTTAGTAATAACACAAGGAGCAGGATGACCGGCATTGAACCAATGGAATGTGTTGTTTTCTATAAATGTTATTAATAAGGTCACTAAACTCGATTTACACAGTCGTTGTTCACAGAGTGCTGTGTTTAAGGTGCTAAGAACATTTTGTAAGGGGATCTCTGTGGCCAAACAGCCACTCAAAAAACCTTTGATGGCGAAGCTTTCTTTTAAAGCTGTAATGCCATGCCCCATCATATCTCCTAAGATAACTGGTTTTTGTGGCTGGTGGGGATATAAACAGAAATCGCCACCATTTTGTGAAATAATCGAGCCAAAATTATAGGCGGTATGATCTGTTAAACTACGCTGTGTTTGCATTCGCTCTTCGTTAATTAAATATTTTAACGCAGAGAATCGATGAACAATTCGTTCAATACTTTGTAGTAATCGAGTTTTTGTTACGGGTTTTACTAAGTAGTCATCAACCCCTAATAAATTTATCCGTTTAATAAGTTCATCACTATCATCTCCGGTTAGCATGACTACTGATAAATTTGTTTTAATATTTGACTGATTTAATTTTTTTAATAATGGCTCACTTGTGCCATTTTTTAGTTTATGGTCAAGCAACAAAATCGTTGCGCCCGATGTAAGTAGCTCTTGCCAACCTGACTCTATATCTTCACAGCAAATTACCTGAAAGTGGTTGCAAAGATAAGCATTTAGCAAAGCTAACTGAGATTTGTCATCATCGATATAAATCAGTGTTGGTCGTTTATCAATGTTTGATAAATGAAATGAAAAGGTATTTTTGTGCTTCTCTGATGTGTACTTAGCATTTGGGAAGTAGTGCTTAATAAGCGCTACACCCATACCACCTTCTACTAACTCACCACTTTCTAGATGCCAATCAGAGCTATGATTCTCAAACAAATTATAGCTTGGCATTGCATCAGTGAACTCTATAAGCAATTTATTTTTAGGTAATTTATACATTGAAAACTGCAGCTTTTTATCACTTTCCTCGCTATGACGTAGCAAGTTTGTTAGGTACTCAGTAGCAACCAAGCCGGCAGCATCAATATCTTGATTTTTAACACTTATAGCTGTTAATACATGTTTTAGAATATGGCGGATCTCACTAACAATAGGCCAATCTAATTGAAATGATTTTTGATATAAACAATCCATACAAGGCCTCAGTAAGGAACAAATAACCAACGTTGTTTGATCACTTTATTAATTAAAAAATTAGTGAGTGTTGGCCACTTTTGTTGGTATTTATTGAGTGTATTTAAAATACGACTACCAAGCGGTGCAAACTGATGTTGAGCAACAACAATTTTTATATTTTTTATCCCCGCATTGTTTAAATTTGCGACCCCGTGACACAGCGCCTCTTCATTGTTGTAACCAAGTGATACTGTCAAAAAGGTTAATTCAGTACACAGACTTAATGCATGCAGCGGCACATTACCTCGGTTACGTTTCAAGGCCGGGCTCATATCTAAAAAAATAAAATCGTACTCTTGCTTTATTCGTTCAATCGCATCATTGAGTACTGTTTTATTTTTTACCGATTCCAGCTCTTTTAGGTGCTGCATGGTTAATAAATCAACATAATCAGTATTAATAATATTAAGCTGACAAGATATATCACTAAAACACCATGATTCTGCTTTTGTTTGCGAATTCAATTTAAAAGGGTTTAAAGGGTTCAAGTCGATAATTAGTACTCTTGAACCTTGTAAACTTAAACGTCTAGCAACACTTGCACACAATGACGTTGACCCTTCGTTGCCTGTTAAAGAAATAAAACAAATGCAACGTGCTTTAGCATTATCTATTTCGTTACACACAGCTTCTAGTTCTTGGTATTGCGCAGGAATTAATTTCATAAGCCCACCACTAAAGCTAGCACAGTAATAAAATCTAAGAAGTTTGATTTAAATTGACTCATTAAGTCTTGCCCTTTATCAGGGACATAAAGTGTATCGCCCGCTCGAAGAACTGGTATATAGGCTGAGTTAGGGTTTTTCACAAACTCTTCTAAATCAAATACTCTTGATTGCTCTTTGCAGCAAGAGTGGTTCACAACCACGATTTTGTCGATGAGTGCTGAACTTGATGGACCGCCTGCTTCTGCTAAAACATCAAGCACTGTCATGGTATCGTCAAAGCTATAGCGTCCTGGTTTTTCAACTGCGCCCATGATTCGAACAACTTGCTCTTTAGGTGTACGTAACCAGTCTTTGTTTTTTTCTGGGATATAAATGGTGTCGCCAGGTAAAACATGGGGAAATAATGTTTCATCGCCGGTTTCAAAATACATTGCAAGGTTTAACCTGCTAACTTTAGCCGTATTACCATTACGATGAGTAATACGAATATTACGTAGGTCTGCATTATCGGTCGGGCCATCAGCTGCAGCCAAAATATCAATAAAGTGCATGTTGGTATTAAAAGCATATCGACCAGGTGAACCAACCTGCCCCATAATATAAATTGATTTTCCAGACTCTTGGCGGATCCACTGTGATTTGTTGTCTGCAGGATCAACAGGTAACTCTTCAACTATAATGGTATCACCCGCTTGTAAACTCGGTAACGCATGCTTTTTAGCGCCACTAATTGTGTATTGCTCTAAATCAAAGCGTTTTGTCACTTCGCCATTTCTAACAATTTTAATGTCGTTTATATTGGCCCCTTTTGTTGGGCCGCCGGCATGGGCGAGTAAATCTGTAAAATCCATTTCTTGACTCCACTCATAGCGTCCTGGTGACATGATCGCACCAATGATTTTAATTGCTCGCTTAGGTGGAACCTTTAACCAGCTTTTCTCATTTTGATCGGTTTTCTCTGGTACAAAAATTACATCACCCGGATTTAAGTTAGGTACTTTTGCCGTGATAAGGCCTTCACTGTAGCCTTGTAAATCAAATAAGATGCTTTCACCTGCGGGAGTAAGAATTTTTATCTGGCGTGTTTCTGCAAAGCGTGTTGGCCCTCCAGCATTAGCAAGAATATCTAAAAAGCTTGTATTTTCTGCGGCTTCATAGGCACCAGGCTTTTGCACCTCTCCCATGATGTACACGGTTCTTGATGTGGTATTCACATCATCGACCATAATTGGTACATAGATAGTAGAGCCCGCTTTGAGCTCTGGCATGGTATCGTTGCTTGGTTTATCTAAGTATGCTTTTAGATCAAATACCACTGGGGTTTTATCAACAATGACGCGAATTTTAGTTACATCAGCATAGCGAGTTACGCCTTCTGCACGCATTAATGCATCCAGCACACTCATATTTTCTTTAAAAGAGAAACTACCCGGGTTGTGCACTTCACCCAATAAAGTAATCGCACTGTTATCGCTCGCATCGCCAGAAGCACTTAATGTTTGAGCATCAAAATCAATTTGTACATTACCTAATAGCGGAGAAACAGGCACAAATACAGTATCAGCGCTTTGTAAGCTGGGAAGTAAATCTATGTTGCCTGAGTCTAGATACGCTTTATAGTTGAACTCTATAACTTCATTTGCACGGCGGATTTGTAAGCGGTCTAGTTGGGCGCCGGGTTTTAAGCCCCCAGCTCTGGCTATTACCATTTGAATGTTACCGTCGTTTGGAATACTAACTTGTGAAGGTTCATTCACATAACCCATTACATTAATAAAGATATCGCGCGAATGTATTTCTACATAAAAATCATCCATTGCAACAAAGACTTCACTGAGTGATTTTTTGAGCTGTGCTTCAATTTCTTTAAGTTCTAAGCCCGCCACATTAAAACGACCCAGCTCAGGCAGTGTGATAGAGCCATCTTTATCTACCTCAAATGGTTGAGAAAAATCAGCTTCACCAGGTAAATAGACGAAAAGCTTATTGCCCACTTTGATTTCTTCAGCAGCCACTGAGGTTGCGAGAAAAATTAAACAAAGTAATAAAAGTAATTGTTTCATGGTATTACTCCTTAGGCCCGTTTAAGATTTTCGTCCAACTAGATAATGCAGGATGTTGCTCATTAGCTTTTTCGTCACCCTTGTCGATAATAATTGCGTTTACACGTCTATCTGAATGGCGCTTAAAACTCGAATCAGGTTGTTCGCTGTAAGGCGATAAACTTCCTTGTGTTAGGGTGGTCATAGTTGCAGGGTTTACACCATAAACACCCAGCCAATGTTTCACTGTTTCGGCGCGTTTAAGAGCCAGTTCATAATTTGTTATTTGCTGACCACTAATATCAGCATGACCGACAAGCAATAACTCAAGATTTTTCACTTGTTTAATTAGATCTGCAGCTTGTGCTAAGCGTGAGAGATACTTCGGCGTTACCTGAAAGTCGTTTAACGAAAATTGATTATCGCTATTCAAAAGCTCTGTGATCTGTTCTTTTAGAGAAACACTCATTGGCTCTTCTGCTTTTGTTGCTGCACCGCATTTAGTCAAAGCATTAACCGTCTCGAAGTGTTTAGTTAGTTGATTTAGTCCATGGTAATGAACGAGTAAATCATGCTCGGCATCAGCCCACATTTTAGCCGCAATGAGTCGACGAATGCGGTTTTCATATATCTGTGCTTTTAATAATTGAGCAGGCATACATTGTTGAATACCTTGTGCTTTTAGTAAATCAAGTTTGAGTACGTGATGTTCAAACTCACTAAGTACAATGGTTTCCTGTGTATCGTAAATAAGCTCGTTTTGCTCATCGGTTAACGGGTAGTTCTGATATTTTTCAGCCCAGCCGCCTTGCCCTTCATCAGGCCAAGAAGCACATCCACCTAACGTGAGCAAAATTATGATAAAGAGTGTGTGCTTCATAACTCACCTCAAGCTATATCATTTTGTTCAATGAAAGGGATTGTTTTGTCTACTCTTAACAGACTCATTAACTTATGAGGCTGACCAGAGACATTAAGTAATGACAGCTTTTGGCCTTTCTTCTCAATGCGTTTATATAAAAAGACCATCGCACCTATACCTGATGAGTCGATAAAAGTTGTTTCACTAAAATCGAGTACAACGTTGGTTTGTTTACCTTGTGCTACTTCTTCGAATTGATCTTTAAAGCCGTCTACTGCAAGGCCCGAAAAATCATTTGGGAGTGTGATGTATTTACTGTCTACAGATACTTTTGTGTTGTTAGCCATGATCTTCTACCTTTGTATTTGGTTAGTCATAGTTAACAGTACAACTACAGTGCCAGTTTATAACGCATTGATTTATATATCAATAAAGGCTGACTGATGCATAATGCAAACATTTTTGATAGCAAAAATTGCATTATGCAACGTAATTTGCAGAACCTGTTATTGTCCTTTACCTGTGAAAACAACAAGTAAGGTTCGCAGGATAATTGATAATTCTAATTTTGCCCATGCAACAGGAGAAGACATACTCAATGAATAAGCGTAATCCCAACCTATCTTACTTCTGGCGTCTTCTATTGTTTCGTCGTATCCGTTCATTACTTGTGCAAGACCTGAGATACCCGGTTTCACCCCGTAAGTACGTTGACAAAAATAGGGAATATCTTTTTCCAGTTTGCCGTAGAAAACTGGGCGTTCAGGTCGAGGGCCTATTAAAGACATCTCTCCTTTAAGAACATTAAAAAGTTGCGGAAGCTCGTCGATACGGGTTTTACGCATAAAACGGCCAACCGCTGTTATTCTTGGATCATCTTTACTTGCCCAAACAGCACCTGAGTGTGACTCAGCATCAACAACCATAGAGCGAAATTTATAAACGTAAAAAAGCGACACAAATTCATCTGAGCTTTCGCCCACTCTCAACTGTTTAAATATCACTGGGCCTTTTGAGGTAAGTTTAATTACAACTGCAGTTATTAAGCAGATTGGCCATACAAGCGTGAGAAGTGCTAGCGCGCCAACAATATCAATTGTGCGTTTTATTATTTTAACTAGCGTTTTGGTTGAGGCCTTACGAATTGACCTAACCCGTTTCCAAGGTTTGTTAAAGTAGCCAAATTCGTAGCGAATGATTCCCCACAATGCTAAGAAGTAGCTATTTAATATATAGTTCATCTTATCAATCAAAGGTATAGGTGTTGTAATTTGGCAAGTTGCTTTGACTATATGTGTAATGTGTAAAGACGCTATAGCTGTTGCAAGAGCTTGTGCCCACAATGTGTGTGCAATAAATGCCTCAAAAAAAATGCTGGCATAGATAATGGCTAGAATAATAGGCATTACACCACGCAGAACTTTATGAGAAAAATAATTAAGAAAAGTCCAACCTAAACGAGGATTTAACAAAATCATTAAGGCTTTAATTTGTTGCCAATTTCCGGCGCCTAAACGTACGCGGCGGGTGTAATCATCGCTTTGTGAATCGCAATCACGTTCGTATATCACAACGTCTTCGTCGAGTACCGCCTTGCCCCCTTTGCCCAATACTTTCATCGATAAAACAAAATCGTCATTTATGGTGTTTTGTTCAAGTTCAAACGCATCGCTTGAGCGCATAGCGAACATAGCACCAGGGACACCAATAACAGCACCAAGGTTCGATTCTGATTTCTTAATTTGATTTTGGTAATGCCAATAAACCTTTTGTGACTCAGGTGCATCGTCATCCAATGTGTACACACCGGTTAAAATACTGATAGAGGGATTAACAAAATGCTCTACAACTTTATCGAGCACATCAATGCTTAATAAGGCACTGACATCGGTAAAAAGTAGAATATCGTTTTGATATTTTGCAATGCCCATCAGGGTATTCAAGCCTTGTACTTTTCCCATATTCTCATCGCGAATATGAAAAAAGCACTGTACTCCTTGGCTATGAAGCACTTGTTGAGCTTGCATTGCCTGTTCTATCGTGTTGTCTGTACAGCCATCAAAATAAACATGGATTGAATAGCGACTGTTATCATAAATTAATGAGGCTAGGTTATGGAGCTTCTCAGCAATGTGCTGCTGTTCATTGTAAGCGCACATTAACATCGCAATTTTTGGTTGATACTTATCAGCACACTCTTGCTGTGTAGTTGGTTTTAACTTTCTTGAGGCAATCAGTTTTAACAAAATTGGGTAACCAATATGGTGATATATAACAACACACACCAAGGTAATAAATAGAAGCGTAATAAATGTCATACTAACCTCCTACATCAGCAGTGCTGAGTATAAATTATCGTATTTACTGCTCATTGTTCGTGCATCAGCAACCTTAATAGCATGGTGACGGATACATAGTCCCCGCGGTAAAGTGCAGGCTCTTTGAATTGCAGGAGCAAGTTGATTAAAGTCATTAACACTGACAAGTTCACCTTGCTCTGGAGTAACGACTTCATGAATGCCTCCCACATCACTGGCCACAATTGGAATACCACATGCCATTGCTTCAATTATTGAAAGTGGAAGGCCTTCGCGTTGAGAGTACAAACACATCACATCAATACTTGAATAAAATGCACGCATATCATGTACATTTCCCAAAAAATGAACCCGCGAAGTTAAGTGCAAGCTTCTTACCAAATTTAATAAATACTCTTTTTGGTCTCCATCTCCTGCAAATACCATATGAAAATCATCGGGTAAGTAGCGAAGTGAATGAATCATATCTTTATGACCCTTCCCTTCTATGAGTCTTGCTGCGCAGCCGATTAACTTAACATTATTGGGTAAGTTGAATTGTTCACGAGCTGCTTTAGCATCAATAGCCATAAAGTTTTCGCAATCTATGCCATTTAAAATAGTGCGCTCGGGGATAATCGCAGTTTTGGCTCTAAATTCGTCTGCAACAATGCGTGCGTCAGCAACCCAATATATATTAGTTAACGAATCTAATAACTTTGTAAAAGTGCGTTGTTTTGTATTAGTGAGGTACCATGCGTCATGTATTGTTGAAATATGCCGTACTGAACCTTGCGATAACGAACTTGCTATCCCCGCATAAATCAGTGGCCCAATGTGGTGGCTATGTATTATGTCAATATCATGCTCTTTGATTAGACTTTTGATTTTAGCTATAACAGATAAACATATCCCTGGCTTTTTATCTAAACAAATGACGCGATGACTGAAAGGCTCAAGCTCAGGCCACTGTTCAAATGCAGTATTTCTATCCCCCTCAAGCGAAACAATAATACTTGAATGCTTAAATTGACTGTTTTGAAGCAGCGTTATTGCCATTTTTTCTAAGCCACCTACCTGTAAGTGTTGAACTAAATGCATAACATTCATGATTTTTCTCCTTCAATAATGCCGGTTATTTCCCCGTTATTGACGATAGGAAGTATTGTTACCACCTCAGTGTTAGTTAACTTTTCAATGGTTTGCGTGTCTTTTAAATGGCTATCACAAAGGGCTGCAACAAACACACTTGCACCACCTGTAAATATTCCTAAGATAAGACCTACAATTGCAGTCATCATAATTGAGGTATTTATTGGTTGCGTTGGGCTATATGCGCGTTCAATTGTCTTAACTTTGTCAGGGCCTTCATATTTAACAAGCTTGCCGGTCACTTTGGCCATTTCGTAACGACTGAGCATATCTTTGTATAGTGATTGTTTTACTTCATAGTCACGCTCGAGTTTACGTAATTGCTTTTCAACATCACTGGTCACTAATAAACGATCGCTCACTAGCTTCACTTGCTCTTCTAACATGGCAAACTCTTGCTCTTGCTGTAGTAAGTTGTTGCGTGCCTCTTCAAGTGCTAACAGTTGAGAAACCAGTACACTTGATTCTTTGTTATCTTGAGAAGGTAAGGTATTCACTAACTGCCAAAGCTGATCGATATTTGTTGTACTTAACTGTTCGCTTTTCTCTAGTAATGCTTGTTGACGGCTTTTTAAATTAACGAGGGTACGTTTTTTCTCGATGATTTTGCTGTGCTTATCGGTATAGCGAGTGCGCAGCAAACTGAGTTCTGATTCTGTACGGATTATTTTTTCTTCTAAGTTTCCTAAAATAGGATTTGCTTGCCCTACTTTGCTTACCAGTGCATTAAGCTTTGCTTTTGCACCAGATAGAGCAATCATTTTTTGTTGTTTTTCACTTAGTAAGGTATCAAATGTTTGCCGGTTACTATGAAGCACGGCTGGTAAAGTATTACTGTTTTGACTTTTAAATTCTGCTAGTGCTTCTTCTGAAGCCTCTAATTCTTCACGTAGACTATCAAGTTGTATGTAGAAAAATTGCTCAGACGTATCCAGAGAAGCTTTAGTTGGAGCAAGTAAACGCTCTATAAATTTTTCAACGACCTTTTCAAGCACGGGCTTCATTTGTGCTTGGTTATGCCAAATAAAGTTGATGCGGACCAGCTCATCACCAATCAAAGATAAAGATAAAGCCTTAGACAACTGTTGATGTATTTCTTCAACCTGTTTATTGCTGGCATTTTCAGGGATTAATTGTGTTTCTTTCGCTACAGAGATAAGTACTTTGCGACTGATAACTAAGGTGCGTAACGCTGCAATACGATCTGATAATTGAAATGAGAAAGATAAGTCATCTAAATATGGGTTAAGTAGTGCAGATTCTTCGATTAAAATAGTTGCATGATTGCTGTATTGTTTTTGTGCAAATAAAGCAAGCACAATTACGACGAGTGGCACAATACAAAACGGGATAATAAAAAGCTTAATACGCGTGTATAGCGCATAAAGCCCTAAATATAGTAACCGTTTGATTTGCTCTTTTACTAACATGATTTACCTATTGCTTTGCATTTTGCAAAATGTTTGGGTTATTGATTGCAAATTGAAAATAAATAACCCTGATACATTCATTTAATTAGTAAGTTGCAGGTCTCGAGCCAAAATGCAAAAAGCTGCATGTTGTAGCTATACAAGATGCAGCTTTTAGGTTTTACGATTAAATCAGCAAAATCTTAGTTGTTTACAAACTAACGTGGCTTTTGCTTGCCAACTATGATTATTAGCTTGCTGAGATTGATTAGTTCGCCAGTTTAAGTTTTGTGATTTACTTAAGCTAACTGCATAGTCAATTCGATCGATAAAACCTTGATGGGTGTCTGCTATTAAGATGGTCTCACGATAAGGATCAACCGCAGCAAAGCGTGTTGTAACGATTGGTGTGCCTGTGGCTATGTATTCTTTTAACTTGAGTGGATCACAAGATCTTATCTGCTCATTATCAACAAACGGTAAGATTGATACTTGCCAATGCTGTGAAAATGAAGCTAAACGATCATGCTCTACAGCCTTTATGTGGGTTACATTGTCCAACTTGAGTAGCTCAGAGAAATCTTCTATAAGGTGCCCTATTAACACTAATTGATACTCAGGCCTCTCTTTAGCAAGAGTCAACAATAAGGCTTTATCAAGCCAAGCATTTAAGGAGCCATAAAAACCAATAATTGGTTTGCTTATTTGCTCAAGTTCTCTGGCTTTTGCTGTTTGTGTAGTAAAAAGTGCTAAATCAACCCCATGAGAAAGCATTTTCACTTTGGATTTTGGCATTTTGTTGGCAAGTCGCTCGCTAACAACATAGATAGTATCTGCTTTTTTGATAAGTTCACTTTCAAATGGCGCAACCATTTTGTGATCAACACCAGCCAGTGCTGAGAAGTCATCACCACAATAGTAAATTACTTTATCTTGCTCTCTTGGAGAGATTAAACTAATTGCTGTTGGCACACTTAACCAATACACAATTGGCTCATCACCTATGAAACCTTTTTTATTAAAAATCCACTTATTATATAGCCTTACAATAAGGTTATCGTGCCAAGGTAAAACGGCTAATGTGTGCGCTGTTAAATCTAAATTGAGGCTATGATCAGTTGTTTTAGCATTTGGGCTTGAGCGCTTTGATAAAAAAAGGCTTTTTAATTTATTAAAAACTCGTTTCAAATCAATCAAGCGAAATGTTGGTTTGCGCATCCCAATCGAGTTAATCCAAATAACCTGATGCTGTTTTGCTAGTTGTTTGAATAGATGCTGTGTACTACTTGGGTGACTTTGCCAGTCTTCGCCGAATACAATAAATTTCATAGCGAATCCTCAAGCTGTTTAACAACTTTTGCTGGGTTACCGGCAACGATAGTGTTTGCAGGTACATCTTTAGTTACGACAGCGCTTGCTGCAACAATAGCCCCTTCACCGATTGTTACTCCTGCAAGTACAGTTGCACCAGTACCAATCCAAGCGCCTTGTTTAATGATGATATCGCCTACTTGGCACTCATCATCAGGCTCACCCTTTGCACGTCTTTGTGAATTTAATGGGTGACCAGGAAACCCTGCTAGATACACCCTACCAGCAAGACGCACATCGTCCTCTAGAATGATATTACGCCCCACTGAAAATGCGTTTTGCCAGCCAATATCAACATTACTGCCAATTATAAGCTTAGGTGTAAATTCGCCCTGACTCCGCCCACAAAATGTTGTAATACCACTAATGCGCGTATTATCTTTACAACTAATTTCGAGTTTGCCTAATATTTGTGGCATTCCTGAATAAAGATATAAATTAGCTTTAGTGCCTTTAATTTGGCTTTTAAATAACGGTGTGTAATAAAAGATACGTGCCATCTCGCTAATAGTTGTGCTAATAAGTAAATGCAGTTTAAACAGCAAGGAATGTACACCGGGGATCACCCAAATTTGCGGATTGCGAATAGCTTTTGCAAATTGAAAAAGTGATTTTGCAAATGGGCTGTCACTTGATTTTAACCAATGTTTAAGTTGTTCACTCATGTGCGTTCTCCCGTTGTCTATCCATTACCAGCTTTTCTAAGGCAATTGTTAAAGCAAGGATTATATAAATAGGCCATGTAAATGCTTGAGTTAAAAATGTTCCAGACACCATAAAGCCAATTAATCCGCCTTTTAACGCTTTCGCATTTACCGCTATTTTTTCATCATTTAACTGCGTATTTATCAAAAATACTCGGTTTAAACTGCGGTAAATACAGGCAATCACTAATATGAAAATGCATATGCCAACAATGCCTGTTTCACCTAAAACTTGAAACCATGTACTGTGTACTGCATGATTCTTGCCATCCCAATGGGGGCTGTAAAAATAGTAATTAACAACAAAATTATTAACGCCAACCCCCGTTAGTGGGTTATGAATCGCCATATTGATCGCTGCTTGCCATGCATAGATACGGCCCATAGCAGATTCATCAACTCCGCCTTCATGTGAACCACCACTTTGCCTATCAGCAATACCAGCAAACGCCACCATAGCAAGCATTCCAACAGCACCAATACAAGCTACAACTACGGGGTTCTTAACTTTTTGATAAATAAAGAAGCTAATCACTGCTGCAATACCGAGTAGTCCGCCTCGACTTTGAGTCGCAATAACGCCACTAATAGCAATCACTAAGCAAATTAATGCAATTATTCGTCTGACTTTATGCGCACTTGTATCAAACACTTCTGCTGCTAAAAACGACACAGGGAACATCATTACCAATGACAAGTCATTGGGATCGCCTAATTGCGAACGCAGTTCACGTGAGATTGTCACGCGTGTCCCTTCTACTAAACCAATCCCATTCATTTTGTTACTCAGTGCCACTAAGGCTATGGCAGCACCAGAAATCATGATGCCAATTCTGACTGCATTAAAATATTTAAGTGATGTCATCCACCAAGAAATTGCAAAGACCATTATGAGCACTTTAGTTAAAACGCCACTCCAGTACTCCATCGCAAGTCCACGATTAGACGCACTGAATACACACACGGTGAGCCAAACAAACCATAAAAAGAACACAAGGTGACTTGTTTGCCAGTGAGGCTTAAGTTTTTGAGAAATGAAAAGATGCCAAACAATACCAAGCAACGATGCAAGTGCTAGTAGCTTTGGTATTTTAAAAGGCATTAACATTGGAAATGCCTCATGGAGTCTAAAGTAACTAAACAGGATGAATAATATAATAAATGCAACACTGACTTTTACCGCAGTGAAGGCAGCGAATGGCAGGAGCAACAAAGCAAATACAGCTATTGGCCCTACCGTTGCGTATGTCACTGCTACAGCAAAAGTAATTAAAATGCCATTAATTAAAAGCGTGTTTTGTTTATAGTAATTGAGCATAATCATGCCCCTTAACTAGCTTTTTAATGGCAGGTAAAAATAGTGACTTATATTGGAAGGCTAATCCGGTAATGTAAAAGACAAGAATAAGCCCTTTAGCTGTTAGTGAACTTTCAAATTGCAGTGTTACAAAGGTTATTGATACTAATGCAAGCCAACTTGGGATAACAGCAAAAAAATCTAGCTGCAAAGGCTCAAGATGTTGACTCAAAATGTAAAAACATACTAATTTAAAGCTTTGCATGATAGCTAAAGCGGCTATTACGCCTTCAACTGCAAAACGTGGTACCAAGAAATACAGTAAAGTTAATCCTAAACATGCAGTTAGCAAATTAACAACAGATACATACACACCATTTTTATGCATGTAACAACCAATATTTAAAATGTCACTGTGATGTCTGATAGCAACAACTAATATTAGCAACACGAGCCATTCGTCATGCCCATGATAGTGAGCTGGTAATACAAAATTAAGTAATAAAGGCGCAATAATGGCCATTATAACGCACAATACAAGACCCGTATTCAGAGACAAAATAGCATACTGTTGATACTGTAATTTGTTTGTTTTGATAAGGTTAAAGCGTTTAGCAAACCACCATAGTCTAATTGGCTCAAAGGTGAATGAGGTTATAATTGCAAACTGAGCCGCAACATAATAATTAGCTAACAATTTTTCATCGAAGTAAGCAACAATGAACCAATTTTCTGCTCCATTACCTGCATAAACAAACAACCCCGATGAAATTATAGAAAGTAAAAACACACCCTGAGATTTTTTGATTCGCCAACTAAACTCTGCGTAGCTAACTTTTATTGCATCAGCAATATCATGAACAGTGAATGCTAAAATAATTAGGGTGCACACAACTCCTGAAACCATCACGCCGGTGATATTATAGCCAAGCACTAATAAAGTAATTGTTAAACACGTTTGAATCAGAGCATGAGAAACGCTGTAAAAACAATACTTTTGCGCATGATCAAATAGTCGATAATAGGTATAAGGAATACTTAATATGGCTGCTAGCGCAAGATTTATTATTAATAACTTGAGATCTATCAGCTTGATATTGGCGGGTAATGCTTTGATGATATCTTCTGAAAAAACAAATCCAAAAAGAATGAACATTAGACAGAAGAATAGAATTAAGATTAAAGCGTCACGAAACAATGCCATTTTTTCTTTAAAAGAATCGTATTGTTGCTTTAGCAATAACTCAGGTAACCCTAATGAAACGACCAGAGAACATAATGCAGACAGTGTTACTAGAAAGTTTAATTGACCAAACTCCTGTTGTTCTAAAAGGCGAGTTGTAATGGGTAAAAGTATAAAACCCATTCCTTTCACCGCAAAAATTGCACATGCAAAGTAGCCTATTTGCTTTAAGTTACTCATGGTCGTTCCTTATAAAGATTCAACCCATTGTGATAACCGTTCTGCCTGTTTTATTGCGTTATAGTTTAGATTTACATGCTGTTTAGCATTTTGACCTAGCATATAACGCTGATGAGGAGAAAGTTGGTGGAATTTAAATAGCATTTTGCTAATAGCAGAAATGCTCCCAGGCATGCATTTCATTCCAACTTGGGGTGTGACAATTTCGTTTGCCCCCATTAATGTGGTGGTGAGTACAGGTAAACCAGAGGCCATGGCTTCTTTTAACACTAACGGGCCTGTATCCCTATCACCGTTTTCAGCAATACAAAAAGGTGCGATAAGAGCTGAATAGTAAATTAGGTTTTCGCTGACCCAATCATGTGGTTTTTCACCTAAAAACCGGACAGACTTTCTTATTCCTAACTCTTCAGCCATAAAGATTAAATCGTTCAACATAGGGCCATCACCAACAATATCAACAGTGATCCCAAGCTCTTTCGGAATTTGTCTCAAAGCAGGTAATAAGAACTGCAACCCTTTTTTTTCGACTAACCGTCCTATAAAAATTAGCCGGACGGACTCATTAAGTGATGTGGGGCTATGATTAAATTGACTGGTATCGATACCACAATGCAGTAACTTAACGTTACTGTCAGAAAAGCGCTTAAATTGCATAGCCATTTCTTCACAAACAGCTATCGAAAAATCACAAAATGCGAGTTTAGGTTTTAGGTCAGCACTGTTTACATAAACATCATGTCCGTGGCCAATTGATGATACTGTTATATCAGCAAGTTTCGCTGCGACAATGCCATAAGCCAGTGGTCCATGCATAAAATGACAATGTAGATGATCAATCTTTGCCGCTTTTATATAACGTGCAATTTGATAACCGTACGCAAGTAATGATTGAGTTGAAATTGATTTAAATTGAGCTGCAGTGTGAGCTGCTTTTGCTAACTTATAAATATTTAGCATTGAAGGAAGTATTGATTTAAACGCTGGTTTAGTGATTTTTTTCACTTCAATAGCGCTGGTTAAGTTAATCAACACACTGGTTTTTTCGAAGGTTAACACCGTCACCTTGTGCCCTGCGTTTAACAGCGCTTTTATTTCTGTTACAACAAAGGTTTCTGATGCAATCGGAAAGCTTGGGACTAATATAGCAATGTGCTTCATAAAAAAACGCTCCTACAAAAACGGTTATAAGAGCTATGGCAAGTTCCATACCCGACAAAAAAGCCGCTAAATTCCCGAAATGAGATAAAAACATGCTTAGCATTTGCAAAATGCAACGCACAAAGAGAAAAGACTTAGTAATTTAACAGAAAATACAGATTTAAAGCTGGCGTCTAAATTGCGTATTCTTTACTACGTGAAGAAATGCTTTTGGAGCATATTATGAACAGCCAAGTCAGTATTATCATTCCAAACTACAACTGCTTACAGTATTTAGATACTTGTATTAACAGCATTTATCAGCAAAAAAACGTTCAGTTCGAGATCATTATTGTCGATGATGGCTCCACTGATGGCAGTATCAACTACCTACAACGACTTGCCGCTGAAAAAAATGAAGTACGGATTTTTAGTCAACAACGAAAGGGCGTTGTTGCTGCTCGTAACCTTGCAATTACACAATCAAAGTCAGAGTACTTAGCTTTTTTAGATGCCGATGATTATTGGTCTGCTGATAAGCTTGCTAGTCAACTTGCATTCCATCTAAAACATCCTGATTGTGTGTTAAGTTTTACTGACTATATGCATTTTAATGAACAGAATGAGGACATTATTGGTTGTTTCGACTATTGGCCTGAATTTAAATGCAATAAAGAAAGTAAAGATTTCCAATTACTTGAAAACCCAATCAGCCAAATGATCACCACCAATATCGTTGGTACATCATCAGTTATGGTTAAACGTTCAGCCATTGTTGATGTGGGTGGTTTTGACAATAAGTTAAGTAGCGCTACCGATTTAGATTGCTGGTTAAAATTAGCTAAACGAGGTTATGTTGCCTACTCAACACAGTGTGCAATGCACTATTTAATGCGCGCCAATTCTATTACAGCAAATAGAGAAAACCGTTTAGCGGCCATGGTCGAAATAATTAATCGTAACCAATCTGTTGTATCAAACAATGAACTTAAAAAAATCAAAGCGCGATTAAGTGAATGCTATGGTGAATTTTATAGGGAGCTTGGTTACTACTCAAAGGCATTAGCCTACTCTTACAAAGCGTTTTGGTTATTTCCACATAAACGAAATTTTAAACATGTTTTGTATGATTTAAGGCATTTACTTGGGGCTCAATCATGAAAACAACCATTTTAATCATTGATGATGATGAAGCTATATTACGTGCCCTCTCGCGTTTACTATCACCAGACCATGTTGTTGTATGCTTTAGTGACCCATGTGCAGCGATCAAATATACAAAATTAAATAATGTAAACTTAGTTATATGTGATTTACTAATGCCAACGTTAAACGGTTTAACTGTACTTAAAGAAATTCGCCTGATCCAACCACATTGCTCGCGAATGCTACTTACAGGTTATGCTGAGTTAGAAGCAACTAAGCATGCGATATATAAAAACATTGCCAATATCATCACAGCAAAGCCATGGGATAATTTTGAGTTAACGATGATAATCAATCTTTTGATAGAAAATAGCTTTCTACGCGCTAATCAATATGTCGAAAAAGAAAGTTGATAGCTTAGTAAATGGTGATCACTACCTTTGATGACTTGCGTGTGTACTCCAGAAAGTCGCGTTCCTTGGCTTACAATACAATTATCAATTGGTAAACCCGCTAACGAAATAGTCAATTTATTTTCAACAGCAGACCAACTTGCATAGTTACGGCCTTGCTGAGAACAACTGTTGTTATGATTTAAAAAATAACGTGACCAAGGCACAGTATTAAAATCCCCGGCTATAAACCAATGCCCTTTTAATTGAAGCATTTGTTGATCAACTTGCGATAAAAGATAATTTCTTTGCTCCCATAAAAGCTGATTTCTGGGAGATGGCGGATGCAGTAAAATTGTACTCACGACTGTATCTTTGAACAAAAAGTTAAGTTTTACAAAACCTAATTTTGGGTTATCTAAATACTTAATTTGTTTCTGGATAATTGGATGTTTTGAGATAACAATAATTCCAAATGGCGCCCCTTCAACTTCAGCATAGCCAAATAAATGATAACGTCCTTTAAGTTCACTAAGTAGGTGACGCTGTGTATCATTAAATTCAAAGAAAATGAGTATATCGTTGTCGCTATTAACTAGCTGAGTATTAATTATGTCGGTTAAGTATGGATTACTATAATGGACGTTTGCTTGCGCTATTTTTATATCACCTGGTTGAGAGTCAGCTTGATTAAAATAATTATAATGATGAAAGATCAGTACCGTACTTAATACCACGCACACAGCGCCCAATTTCTTAGCCTTATGAACACAAGCCATTGCAAACAGCAAGCTAAACGCAAGCATTTGCCCTCTTAATGAGGCGATAAGATCAAACCAATAGTTATCAACTTGGTTAAAAGCCAATATAAGTATGCAACTATATAAAATAAAAAGTATGAAATTCATCGACCCTCCCTTTGTTGAATTTATAGTTGCATAATTCATTCCTTGCTGAGCTTTTATTTACCCCAAATATTGTATGATGTGTTCTTCACCTTATAAATAATAAGTACCCATAGGTACTTATTACATTAAAAATATTTGTCGATTAGTTAATCGAAACCGTTGATCATTTTTTCGCAAACAACCGGTGTTGGTCTATGGTTATCATCAACAGCTACAAAGGTAAAGCTACCAGAAATAGCCAAGTGCTTATCATCTTTATGCATTCTTTCTAAGAAAATCTCAACGTCTACTTTAAGGCTGGTATTACCTACATGTACAACTTTTGAAATAAGCTCAGCAAATGTTCCAGCAGGAATAGCTTCTTTAAAGTCCACACGGTCAGACGAAATCGTTACAAGTGGCTTTCTACAAAAACGCGTAGCAGCAATAAAAGCCACTTCATCCATCCAAGCTAATGCATCACCACCAAATAAAGTATTATGGTGATTAGTACGGCCAGGAAAAACAGTTTTTGTTACTGAAGTTGTTGAATCAGCAATACGCTTTGCAATAATAGCGTCACGATCGATTTGTTGTGTCATAGTCTCTACTTTTCATTAGCTAATGTGTCTTGCATCATTAGCGCAGGGTCAAGGCGTTCATTCTTCCAATTAAAACGCCAGTCTAAATGAGGGCCAGTTACGCGACCAGTCGCGCCAATTTCAGCAATTTTATCGCCACGCTTAATTTCATCCCCTACTTTGACATCTAATTTGCTTAAATGAATATAAGTTGAAGTAACGCCATGGCCATGATCAAGAATTAACGTGCCGCCTGAGTAATATAAGTCTGCATCAGCAAATACCACAGTGCCACTTACAGGGGCATATACTGGAGTGCCTGTTTTATTTGCAATGTCTAAACCAAAATGCGGTCTGCGTGGCTCACCATTAAAGTAGCGCTGGCTACCATAAACACCTGATATACGACCGGTTGCAGGTTTATAAACTGGGTCTAAAAAGTATCTTAAGTCAGAATTAACTTGCCTAGCTTTACGCACAGCAACAGCTTCACGGCTAATACGCTCAGACACTTCTTTAGGTGGCGAAACATATTTTTTTGCAACACCAGTTATTTTATCAATTTTATAGTCACGCTTGGTGATTGTAATTGCTTGCTCGTGGCTCACACCATTACTATCAACCCAAGCAAGATTATGATTTGTCTCGGCATCACGACCAAAACCAAATACAAAATCACCATTTTCTGAAAGCTTAAGTTTCTCGCCATTAAAACTAACACTTTTAGCACCTTCAATTTGGCCTGTTACTAAACCGCCTTGGGTTAAATGTCCTTTTAATTCAACAGCACTTGCAGTAAGTGAGAACAGCCCTGCAAACGCTGCTACTAGTAATCCTTTACGCATAACTGATTGACCCTTTGCCAACACCTTCGTAAGCAGTAATTTTTACCTCTGATTCAGGGTATTGGTTTTTAACTTGAGAACTTAAGTAGTCTGCAATGCATTCAACAGTGGTATCGCAAGGTAAAATGTCGCAGCGAGACTTATCAATTGCCATTTCAAAATAGCCTTGCTGTGATGTATACGCAAAACACACATCGTTGTCTTGTGCAGTTACATGTTTAAGGTCTGCTTTGTTAATTTCATCTTCAGCAGTGGCTAAATAAATGTCTTCCCATTTATCTGCCCATTCTTTTTGTAAGCGTGGCATAGCCATACCATCAAGGCTAATACCAATTTGCGAACGATGACCATGAATAATACGCTGGCAATTACCATCATGCTTTTTAAGGCCATGGCTGTAATGATAGTAAAAGCTTTGGCTATGTTCTGGGTATAAATTGATTTCGATCTTTTCGATGTTGCTAGGTAGCTCAGGCATTATCGTTTTAATCAAAAACTCAGTTACTGATTTTTCGTCAACAACATCCGCATCAATTAAGCAAAATGCTTGGTTAGGAGCACTCATAGCTAAGTGATAATTATCACCAAAATGGCAATCTAGCACGCTATGCTCAGCATGCTGTGTTAGTGAACCGTTTAATTTGGCAGGCACTGCAAGTTTGTGGTCGATACAGTTATCAATAATGCCCTTGATTTGCTTTTTAACTAAGCCAAAATCAAGCACCATCGACTCATCATTTAATTGGCCATGCAGAGTTAAATCCACAATCCAGCTCTCGCCAACTGCGCCGCGTTTATTACACAAGTAAGAAAAATCAATCACTGTCAGTGAGTTTACAAAAAGGATCATAAATTTCCTTTAGACTGGTTAAAGAATCACAGCAATTATAATGATTTTTACTTCACAATGCGCGGTTTTATCTCCCTTTATCGGCTACAGTTTAATTAAATGGTCATAAAACAAGCGAAAAATAGTAAATAATTAACTGCTCCGAGTTGTTTAGCGTACAAGTGTACGCTAAAGTACGTGGCAATTTCTAAGCGATGAATGAGAGTTATGGAACCTAAAAACAGCTATACAAAAGAAGAATTGGTCCTTTGTGGTCAAGGTGAAATGTTCGGTGAAGGCAATTGTCGTTTACCAAGTGACAACATGCTAATGATGGACCGCATTATCTCTATCACTGCTGACGGTGGTGAGCACGGTAAAGGTCAAATTGTTGCAGAACTAGATATCAACCCAGATCTTTGGTTCTTCGACTGTCACTTTAAAGGTGACCCTGTAATGCCAGGTTGTCTTGGCCTTGATGCTATGTGGCAATTAGTTGGTTTCTTCCTTGGTTGGTCTGGTGGTCCAGGTCTTGGTCGTGCACTTGGTGTAGGTGAAGTTAAATTCACAGGTCAAATCTTACCAACTGCTAAAAAAGTAACCTATCGATTAGACATGAAACGTGTAATTAAACGTAAATTATTCATGGGTATGGCAGATGGTACTGTTGAAGTAGATGGTCGTGTTATCTATGAAGCAAAAGATCTTAAAGTAGGTCTTTTCCAAGATACATCTGCGTTTTAATCTTTAATTAAAGATACAAAAAAGCCCCTAAATGGGGCTTTTTTGCGTAAATAAGGTGCCTATATTAAGTTTTAAACATATTGCGGTTTTCAATGGCTTCTCGCCAGCCACCTAACCATTCAGATTTAGGATCGACTTGTTGATAAGGGCATTGTTCTTTAGAACGGCCTGCCAAGCCTGCTTTATAACCTTGAGAATGAGCTCTTTCTAAACGATCTCTTTTCTGTCTCTTCATAGGTAATATCCTCACCTTTTTATATTTATAGATATGTAGCGAAATTGACATCTACATTTAATGAATAGTTAATAAAACTGTTAAATTCAAATAGCAAAAAGCAATTAAATAAATTGACAATAACTAACGTGCTGATGCTCAAATGAATTAACATTTAAAATGACTAAGTGGTCGTACCTCTTTAACTAAAACCATCTATTAATACACTTAAATTCAGCTAAAAACGATACAGCTCTTTTTAGCTTCAGTATTTGTGACCAACATCATTTGCGCAAAGTTCCCAATTTAATTGTAATCATGACAAATTTATGATGATTACAATTTAAGCAATATAGTTCTTGCATATTAAAAACCAATCGGTCTAATATGGTTGGCATGGAAACAAATAACTCTGTGCCAAGCCGTCGTGGCAGGCCACCAAAAATAGCACGTTCAAATGCAGATACTCGTGCCCTATTAATTAATACCGGGTTAGCTGTATTAACCGAAAAAGGCTTTAGTGCAACCGGTATTGATTTAATCTTAAAATCAGCTCAGGTTCCCAAGGGCTCTTTTTATCATTATTTCAAAAGCAAGAATGATTTTGGTTTAGCCCTCATTGATGCATACGACAGCTATTTTCAGGCCAAGTTAAAACGCCATTTAACAAATAGTTCAACAACCCCTCTTGAGAGGATTGTGCTATTTGCCAATGACGCCAAACAAGGCATGGCAAAGTTTGAGTTTAAGCGCGGTTGCTTAATTGGCAATTTAAATCAAGAGCTCAGCTATCTTGATGACCCAATGATTGATCGTATTAAGCAGGCTTACACTAGCTGGCAAGCTTTAATTGAGCAGTGCTTAATCGACGCCAAGCAGCAAAAACAAATACCTCAAGTTTCAGATTGTAAAATGCTTGCTGAGTTTTTCTGGATTGGCTGGGAAGGTGCAGTAATGCGCTCTAAACTTGATAAATCAAGTGAACCACTTACCCTTTATACAGCACAATTTTTACGATTAATTTTATAAAGCCGTTTAAATACGGTTTTATTTTAACCATTAAAAGACGATCGGTCTAAAAGGAGTCACCATGACAACATCAGTAAAATCGGTAGTTATTAATAAAGATGATCAAGGCTATCGTGCCGAATACACAGACTTTCCTGTAGAGAGCATCCACCAGCATGATGTAAATATTGATGTTGACTACAGCACGTTAAATTACAAAGATGCCTTAGCAATCACAGGTAAAGGGCCAGTGGTAAGAACATTTCCTATGATCCCCGGGATTGACCTTGCAGGCACAGTGACAGAGTCTAAAAGCGATGAATTTAAAGTTGGCGATAAAGTGCTGCTAAATGGCTTTGGTGTTGGCGAAAAATACCTAGGTGGCCTAAGTGAAAAGGCGTCTATGAGTGCTGATTGGCTCATCCCCCTACCCGCTAATTTAACACCTAAACAGGCTATGCAAATTGGTACTGCAGGTTATACGGCAATGCTGAGTATTATTGCATTAGAAAAACAAGATATCACGCCCCAAAGTGGTGAAATACTTGTTACCGGTGCAAATGGTGGCGTGGGTAGTTTTGCTATCTACTTATTAAATAAACTTGGCTTCGATGTAGTTGCGACAACAGGTCGAATGAATGAAGCGCAGCACCTTGAAAAATTAGGCGCAAAACGCGTTTTATCTCGCGAAGAATTCTCAGCACCTGGTAAACCACTCGCTAAAGAGCAATTCGCTGGCGCAATTGATTCTGTGGGTAGTCACACCCTTGCAAATGTGTGTGCATCGATTAAATACGGTGGTGTTGTAACAGCGTGTGGGTTAGCACAAGGCATGGACTTTCCAGCAACGGTAGCGCCGTTTATCCTTCGTGGCATTAGTCTAATGGGTATAGATAGTGTAATGCGCCCTAAAGCTGATCGAATTGAAGCATGGCAACGTCTTAGTGAGTTAGTTGAAACTCAGTACCTCGATGCTATTTCGCAAGAAATACCGCTATCTAAAGCCATAGAAAATGCAGAAGCGTTATTAAAAGGTCAAATTCGCGGCCGCGTTGTAGTTAATTGCAAAGAATAAGCTCGAATATAAACATTCTTAGCAAGTTAGCTATAAAACTAGGGTAAAGGCAATTATACTTACCCTAGTTTTGTAATACCGGACAGTCTAATGAGTAATAAAGAAATTTTCAGCAATAACCCACTGCAAGGTGTAGGTATCGAGCAAGTAGTGACAGAGCTTGTCGAGCAATATGGCTGGGAATTGCTCCACGCCTATATGCGTTTAAACTGCTTTAAAAATAATCCAGATGTTAAATCTGCGGTTAAGTTTTTACGTAAAACACAATGGGCACAAGAAAAAGTAGAAAACTTTTATTTGTATCGCCTTAAAAATTTACCACGCCCAGACGATGTAAACTACGAGCTGCCACCTCGAGATCGCGTGATCCCTGCGGATCAAAAACCTGGTGAACCGTGTGAGTTAAGTTTTACCGACGCTAAACGCATTCACGCAAAAAAAGAAGCCAAGCAACAAGCACGAACGCGTAAACAGCGTTCAAGTGCGAGTAATCCTTGGGGCAACTAATCAACAATTGCTAGTTACAAGCTGTCAATTTATAAGAGCCGCCTGTTGAGGCGGTTTTTTATGTGAGTTAGCAAGTTAATATCTTCACAACCAGTCAAACTGGTCAATATTATTTTTTATTAATTTAAGGGTAACGTGGTTATGTTAGACTGAGTGCATCATCATTAATGTCAGTTAAAAAGGATGTATATGTCTAACTACAACGAATCACCTGAACAAATCGCAAACGCAACGCAAGATTTCGTGATGCAACAAACTATGTTGCGTATTAAAGATCCAAAGCCTTCTTTAGATTTCTACCAAAACGTTTTAGGCATGAAGTTACTGGGTAAATATGATTTTCCTAAAATGGAGTTTACGCTGTACTTTTTAGGTTATGAGCAAGAAATGCCAAAAGGCACCGATAAAGAAAAAGCACAGTGGGTATTTCGCCGCCCTGCTCTTATCGAGCTTACGCATAATTGGGGCACAGAAAACGACGACAGCTTTGCTGGTTATCATAGTGGAAATGATGAACCAAAAGGCTTTGGTCATATCGGTATTAGCGTGCCAGACGTTTACGCTGCGTGCGAACGTTTTGCAAAATACGATGTTGAGTTTGTAAAAAAACCAGACGATGGCTCGATGAAAGGCTTAGCTTTTATCAAAGATCCTGATGGGTATTGGATAGAAATACTCTCAGCTAAAGGGATCACTGAGATAATTGAAGAGCATAAGTAAGATTGCACCGTAAATAACCTGCTATTTAGCAGGTTATTTTATTCTTCATTCTAAGGTTTCATTTCTAAATATGAACTTGCTTTAGGGTAAAGTGTTCTACGAAGTGAAAAATTAGTTTGCATAAAAATAGACTGCAAAAAGCAAAGGGAGGTACAAAATAGAACTTACGGCTGCCAGCAACCGCATATTATTACGGCCGAGCATTTCACTAGCATAATCAAGCTTAGGTGACCAAAATAAAGGCAGCAAAGACCATACGATGGCGACGCATAACCACCCATTCCAAAATTCAGGTGTTAAATAAACTTTATCTGTGATGAAACCATAAAATGCGAACAATCCCAATGACATAAAGAGCGCGTTCGTTATTTCTTCAAATTTAACAATCTTAGGACTGTCATCTTTACCTGATAGATATCCATATATCTTAAAAGGAAATGGCACGACAGTAATGGCGAGCAAAATAATAAAGGATATTAGCCAGAACATATATTAATTCCATTTAAAAGCATATTCGACTTTTACAATTAGGCTTATCCCTACATTTTTCAATGATTCAATTAAAACTTTTGGATAATATCAGGACTAAAGGATGTAGCTAAAATTAATTTTCAAGAAAAAGCTACGAACAAAAACAGCGTAAAAAATACATATCCAATGTGATTCACATAATGAAGGTCATTTAGCAACTTTAAATAATCTACTCAATTGTTTCTCTTTTCGGATCTCTTGGAAAAAACTCATCGGGCTGTCTGGTGCATAAATCAAATTCACGGGTATTTTTGTAAGGTAGCTTCATAAAGCCTGCTACACCTACATCTGTGATACTAACCGCGTATTGCATAAGCTTACTTAATAAACGTTTAAATTCAGGTTCTTTACTGGCATCTAGCAGACGATAGTAATGGTGTATCTTCATCCTATCAGGTAAGGCTTCGAAAATGATACAGCCCGTGTGGTGTATTTGGTTAAGCTCAAATACGCATTTTATGACCTTTTTCGGGAGCTGTAATTGCTCATCCGGGTCTTTACCATCTTCAAAGTAAGAATGCGGTCTGGTTATGTCTGAGGCTTGTAAATCCATTACTTCGTAATCAAGCTCAGGTAAATGTTCAAACTTAAAAGCACCGGTGCCATCACGCTCTAGCTGAATGGTCTTACGCGCATCAAACAAACAACATTTAAAGAGACCTTTTTGTTCAATTCCCTGTGCTAACATCACCGTGTTGTTAATGGCATCGGTGAAGGCTGTACCAAGTGTTTCATCATGCAGGATAAGTGATGATTCAACAAACATTGAGTTTTCTTTCCAATGAAAACTTAAGCCCCCTACTACCGGATATTTTGCTAATCGGCTAATAGAAGCCAAAAATGCTTTTTCGGTGTCGCCGGTATCAAATAAAAACTCTTTGTAGTATCTATCGAGCTGGGCATCGTTTACATCAAGTAATTGTTGATTATGGTCAGCTTGTCTTAAAAATTGCTTTCGAGAACTGTAAACCACTGTATCTGGGTGCTCATCAAACTCACTAAACCAATAAGGGATATAAGGTCGAATGACTTTACGAGGCAGTTCAGGTAGGTACGCTTTAGCCATTGTAGGCATGTTACGCATAAAATAATCACCTGCCCCATCTCGGGTTGCTTTATCTTTTGAAAGCATGCCGTCAATGACCCGGGCAAGCTCCATAGGTAAATTTAAGCTTGTTGCCGGAATCACCGCCGCACCAAACCGGCATGATTGTGCAGATGCCAGTGCATAAAGAGTTGAAGCAACACCTTGCTCATCAAATCGTGGCGATGACTGCCCGCCTGACATTTGCTCATCACCAATAAAATAAACATCACCCATACGTGCATTGGTGGTGCTAATATCTGCAGACATAAGATCCATAAAGTTGCTGGCAACCGGATTTCCTTCTGCGTCTATTTGTGCATAAACAGAGCTGCCCCAATCTACCAACGACAACTTATTGGTTTGTTCATCATAAACGATGTTAGATGGTTTAATATCGCCATGCACAATTGGCTGTGGGCTTAAACCATTTTTGTGTTCACGTAAATCTAACAGCACATTACGTAGCCTAAGAGCAAGCGCCATAACTTTTGCTGCGCTGAAACGCCCCTGTTTGATGGAGATTTTTTCTAAGTCTTCACCTAGAGCGCGCTCCATCATTAAAATGCCTTGTTTTTTAATGCGCTCAAAGGCATAAAATTTTGGTACGAGTGGGTTTTTAACTTGCGAGAGCATGTAGGCTTCGTCTTCTAAACGGTCACGTACACTTTGTGCAAGGGTTATCCGTGAAAACTTAAATACCCAAGGTAGGTTTTCATCATCAACACCAGCAAAAACAAATCCAAACGCACCAGAACCAATTAATTCAACGTCACTGTAACCAAGCAAAGTAAGCTGTTTAATACAAATGTTAAGCCATTGACGGTGCTTTTTAGCATCATGGTGAGACAGCAAATAAACAGACTGTTCTTCATTGATATAAAAATTGCGGATTTGTTTGGGATTCACTGCATCTCTCAAAGTTAAGCGGCTTTTAACCGCTTAATTATTGAATGCTAGGCATTTAATTACAAGGCTTTTGCTCTTCGATGATCCAGCCATGATTTTTAAAAACTATTTCTGAAAAAATTAAAATGGCACCAGCAAGTAAAATTAGCTCGTTAAGTGATATTACTTCTGCCATAAATACCCATCCCAAAATAAAAAATGCCAATATATCGAGATACCTGAAATACCAGGCTACTTTGCGTGTTTTACCGTAGGTTAGTTGGAAGCGTTGTACTAATTCACCTTCACACTCTAACGATATAACAGCTGAGAACTTAAAGAAGGGCCTAACACGTAAAGACAACTGGCAGGCTTTACCATCAATATTAAATTCATGAACAGATTTCGTTTTAAAGTTACGTGATTCTGCTATTAATTCACCGTCAACTTTCAGAACTTCTTTTCCAGAATAAGCAGAACCCCAGTATTCAATTAAATGTTCACCCAGATTGAAGTTGGCTTTAATTCCCTTGCTCATTGATACTGTAATGCCATCAGTGTTCATAAAAAATCTCCTTATCATTATGAATTTAAAATACTTAAAAAATAAAAAAACGGCAAGCTAGGCTTACCGTTTTGGTACTTTCAATGGGTAAAGGGTTACCATTTAAAACTAAAGGCGGATACCGCCATCAATTTCAACAACACGACCTGTAAAGAAGTCATTCTCTACAATGTATTGTGCTGTTTGGGCAATTTCTTCTGCTTCACCAAAACGACCCACTGGTGTTACCGCCATCATGCGTTGTTTTGCTTCTGGTTTCATTGCATCTGTCATCGCGGTGCGAATAACACCCGGTGCGATTGCACCAACACGGATACCAAAGCGACCTAATTCTTTCGCCCAACCCGTTGTCATCGCAACAACACCGGCTTTAGACGCTGCATAGTTTGTTTGGCCGATGTTACCAGCACGGGCAACACTCGACATATTAACAATAACGCCGCCTTTGCCTGACTCAATCATGTGGCTCGCAGCTTCACGACCAGCTAAGAATACACCGGTTAGGTTCACATCAATCACAGATTGAAATTGAGCCAACGACATTTTATCAACCACTTTGCCTTCTTTTGCTTTGATAAACATACCATCGCGTAAGATACCTGCGTTATTAATTAACACGCCGATATGGCCAAAGTCTTTGTTAATCGTGTTAAACGTTGCTACCACAGCGTCTTCATCTGTGACATTAGCAGCATATGCCATGACTTTTGTGCCATGCTTGGCAAGCGCTGATACTGCAGTATCAAGTACGTCTTGTTGCATATCGATAAGAGCGATGTTTGCGCCAAGCGATGCAAATTTTTCGGCCATTGCAAAGCCTAAACCTTGCGCACCACCGGTAATTACGATGTTGTTGTTTTTAATTTCCACAACAAACTCCTACTTCGAGAATAATTTAAAAATAGCGCTAAAATCATCACTACCCGCACCTTGATGCTGAAGCATAGTGTATAGATTCTTCGCCATTGACCCCATTGGGGTAGATGAATTACTTTGCTGAGCCGCTTCCATAGCTAGACCTAAGTCTTTCGCCATTAAATCAACCATAAAGCCCGGTTTATAATCATTACTTGCTGGCGCCGTTTCCATTACACCAGGGCATGGGTTATAAAGCTCAAGTGTCCAGTTACGGCCAGAGCTCGCAGTCATGATGTCACTTAACACTTTTGGGTCAAGCCCATTGTTTATGCCCATTTGTAGCGCTTCGCTAGTGCCAGCCATTAAAATGCTGAGCAGCATGTTGTTACAGATTTTTGCGACTTGGCCTGCACCAATATCACCAGCATGGAAAATATTTTTACCCATATCAACTAAAGCCAGTTTGGCTTTTTCAAAGTGACTTTGCTCACCACCGACGATAAAGGTTAAAGTGCCAGCTGTTGCTCCTGCAACACCACCTGATACCGGTGCATCAACAAAATCAATGCCTTTTTGAGCAAGTTCGCTACCCACTTGACGCGCTGATTCGGCATCAATGGTTGAGCAGTCAATCACCAAAGTTTTGCTATCAAGTAAGTTAATAAGACCTGTTTCGCCTAAGTAAAGCGACTTAACGTGTTTGCTTGCCGGTAGCATACTGATAAAAATATCAGCACCAATGGCACATTCAGCTGCATCGTTTGCAGCAATAGCACCTTTATCGGCAAGCTCATTAACCGCTGCTTTATTTAAGTCAAACACGCGAACTGTATGACCTGCATTGACAAGGTTTGCCGCCATTGGGCCACCCATGTTGCCTAAACCAATAAATCCTATTGTTAATTTAGCCATTTGTTTACCCCTTGGACTTAAGATGACGTTAATGAGTTAAGTGGATGAGATTGCTCATCCCAGCGTGCTATAAAGAAGCTATCTACAACTGCTTCGTCGATATCGCTAAGCGATTTAAACTGCCAGTTAGGTGCACCGTCTTTGTCGATTAGTAGCGCACGAACTCCTTCTTGGAACTCACCTACTTCGCCACAGCGAACCGACATGCCTAGCTCCATTTTGAAGCACTGTGCTAACGTCATCTCTTTTGAATTAGCTAATTGACGTTCAACAAGCGCACAACTAAGCGGACAACCATGCGCTAATGACTTTTGCGCACGGGTAAGCCATTTATCTTCGGTTTCTAAGCTTTGGATGTAGTCAACTTTGCCCTGCAGTGAGTCAAATTCAGCCAGCTTTTGAATAACCTCAAGGTTATCTTTTACGTTACCTTTAGGGACACGACCTGAAATATTATCAATAGAGATTAGAATGTTAGTCAGCTTTTCGTGATTTAATGAGGCTGTTTTTCCCCACTTTTCAGCTGTGATAGCCGTTAAAATAGCGTCATATTTATCTGCTGTTGCATAGTGATCAGCAAGATTAACAAACAATGCATCTTCAGCATTGATAGACGCCGCAGTTAACCCTAAAAATAAACCCACTTGCTCAGGCATTTTATGTAAGAAATAACTGCCGCCCACATCTGGATATAAACCAATGGTTAGCTCAGGCATTGCAATACGTGATGTTTCGGTTACCACACGGTGACTTGCCCCAGCCATTAAGCCAAGACCGCCACCCATAACAATACCATTACCCCAAAGTAATATTGGCTTTTCATAGCAGTGAATTAGGTAGTCTAATTTGTACTCATGGGTAAAAAAGTCTTCAATGTAGTTAGCAGGCTCACCTGTGCTCATTGCTTTATGTAGGCTTACTACATCGCCACCAGCACAAAATGCTTTTTCGCCAGCCCCTTTTAGAATAACCATGGCAACTGCGTCATCGTCAGCCCATTTTCTAAGCTGCGGCTCAAGCAATTGGATCATGTCGTAATTTAAGGCATTTAACGACTTAGGCGCATTGAGTGTCGCAATTGCAATGAGGCCGCTTTCGGCCTCTGCAGTTTCAAACACCACAGGCGCATCTTGATGATTTAGTAGTGTTACGTTAGTCATTAGCCATTTACCCAATTAGCTTTACGCTTTTCTAAGAACGCATTCACGCCTTCTTTTTGGTCTTGCGTATCAAATAATTGTACAAATAACTCACGCTCTAATGGCAATGCATGAGCCATAGGTTGTGTGCGACCTTTTTGAATAAGCTCTTTACATGCAGTCACAGCAACCGGGCTTTGTTCGCCAACTTGGTTAGCAAGTTTCATTGCCGCAGCTAAACTTTCGCCAGTGCCAACCACTTCTTCAACAAGGCCAATTTCACGTGCTTTGTCTGCTTTTAAGCGCTCACCACATAAAATCATGCGTTTTGCCCAGCCTTCACCAACAAGCCATGCAAGGTTTTGCGTACCACCAGCACAAGGCAACAAGCCAACTTTCGCTTCAGGAAGTGCCATTTGAGCTTGCTCTTCAGCAATGCGAATATCACACGCAAGGGCCACTTCAAGACCGCCGCCCATGGCGTAACCATTAATTGCTGCGATTGATACACCTCGGAAATTTGTTAATGCTTCAAATGCATCACCAAATACTTTTGACATGGTGGCAGCAACGCCTTTATCACCACTAGCAAACACGTTTAAATCGGCACCTGCACTAAAGAACTTTTCACCTTGACCTGTAATCACTAATGCATAGACATTTTTGTTAGCATTTAACTCAGTCACAGTGTCTTTAAGCGCGGTTAATGTATCTTGTGTCCAGGTATTCGCAGGCGGGTTATTCATGGTTAAAACCGCTACGTTACCTTCAATATTTAAATCAATCGATGGGTTAGACATAGGTTGCTCCTTATAGAATGTCGCCTGCTGACTCAGCTAAGATACGACGTGCGATAATCACACGCATGATTTCGTTTGTGCCTTCAAGAATTTGATGCACACGGACGTCTCTAAAATGACGCTCTAATGGGTATTCTTTGATGTATCCGTAACCGCCGTGAATTTGTAGTGCGTCGTCACAGACTTTAAAGCCAACATCTGTAGCAAAACGTTTTGCCATTGCACAGTAAGTGGTTTTTTCACTGTCACCCGTATCAAGTTTAAATGCGGCTAAGCGCACCATTTGGCGAGCGGCAACAAGCTCGGTGTTCATATCGGCAATTTTAAATTGCAGTGCTTGGAAAGCAGCTAATGGCTTACCAAACTGCTCACGCTCTTTTAAGTATTCGCGCGCAGTATTAAGAGCTGCTTGAGCTGTACCTAATGAACAAGTTGCAATGTTAATACGACCACCGTCTAAGCCTTGCATTGCAAACTTAAAGCCTTCGCCTTCTTGACCTAGCAAGTTAGCCGCAGGAATTCTGACACCTTCAAAGCTAATTAAACGTGTTGGCTGTGCATTCCAGCCCATTTTTTCTTCAGCTTTACCGTATTCAATACCTGCTGCATCAGCTGGCACAACAAATGCCGAAATACCGGCTGCGCCTTCACCACCAGTGCGCGCCATAACCACAAGTAAGTCAGTTTCCCCAGCACCCGAAATAAACATTTTAGAGCCTGAGATCACATACTCATCGCCCTCTTTAACTGCTTTGGTTTTTAGTGATGCGGCATCAGAGCCAGAACTCGGCTCTGTTAAACAGTAAGAAGCAAGTAACTCACCCATTACTAATTGTTCACAGTACTTGGCTTTAACCTCATCAGTACCAAAGCTTGCAATCATCCACGTTGCCATATTATGAATGGTCAACATAGCGGTCGTTGCTGTACAACCCATGGCAAGCTGTTCGAAAATAATGCTTGAATCTAGGCGAGATAAACCTAAGCCTCCCGCTTCTTCAGGGGTATATAAACCACAAAAGCCTAGCTCACCGGCTGCTTTAATGGTGTCTTTAGGGAAAATGTGTTCTTGGTCCCACTTAGCTGCATATGGAGCAAGTTCAGACTCTGCAAACTGACGGGCTGTTTCAGCAAACGCTTGCTGATCTTCGGTTAAATTAAAGTCCATAGTAGACCTCTATTTTGTTGTCTTATTCTTTAAAGAATTATTGTTGTCGTTTAAATGTGTGTTCTTTGAGCGAGCTTGTGCTCGCTCAGCAGTAAATTACGGCTTATTTAAGGTTGATACTCATGTTCGGACCTGAGGCGATATCATCCTCGAACCAACGTGAAGTTATTGTTTTCGTTTCTGTGTAAAAACGAATACCTTGCTTACCATAGGTGTGTTGATCACCGTAGAATGAGCCTTTCCAACCTGTGAAAGAGAAAAACGGTAGTGGCACAGGAATTGGCACGTTGATACCAACTTGACCTACTTCGATTTCATGTTGGAATTTACGTGCAGCAGCTCCGCTTGATGTGAATAACGAAGTACCATTACCGTACGGCGAGTTATTGATAAGCTCAATCGCCTCTTCAAGAGTATCTACAAACATACAAGCCAGTACTGGACCAAAGATCTCTTCTTTGTATAAATCCATCTCGGTAGTTACATCAGTAAATAACGTTGGACCAACCCAGTTACCTTGCTCGTAACCTTCAACAGTAAAGTCAGAGCCATCAATTAAACAAGTCGCACCTTGTTCTTTACCACTTGCGATAAGTGATAAAATACGCTCTTTAGCTGCTTTTGATGTTTGTGGGCCGTAAGCCGCGTTAGCATCATCCCATACACCAGGGCGTACGTTTTCAAAGCCTGTTTTAATTTCATCAACCCAGTCTTTTGCTTGACCAACAAACACAGCAACCGAAATACCCATACAACGCTGACCCGCAGCACCTACAGACGCACCTACTAGATTGTTTACAACATGCGATTTACTTGCATCAGGCATAATAACCATGTGGTTTTTTGCACCTACACAAGCTTGTACGCGTTTAAGGTTTGCAGTGCCTTTTGAATAGATGTATTCACCTACACCACATGAACCAACAAATGAAATAGCACGTACTGCTGGGTCTACTAATAAACGGTCAACTTGTGGTTTTGTACCATGAACAACTTGTAACACCCCTTTTGGTGCACCCGCTTCAACAAATAGTTCAGCTAAATGCATCGGTGTTAGTGGATCTTGCTCTGATGGTTTCAGAATAAAGGTGTTACCACACACAATAGCCAGTGGGAACATCCATAATGGGATCATCGCAGGGAAGTTAAATGGCGTAATACCCGCACATACACCTAGTGGCTGCATGTAAGAGTAAGTATCGATTTTACGCGCTACGTTTTCCATTGTTTCGCCCATCATCAGTGATGGTGCATTGGCTGCTTGCTCAACAACTTCAATACCGCGCCAAACATCGCCTTTGGCATCTTCAAATGTTTTACCCAGCTCATGACAAATAATCGTCGCAAGCTCGTCATGGTTTTCTTTTAGTAGTGCAGCGTATTTCATCATGATGCGCGCACGCTCAGAAATTGGCACTTCTTTCCATGTTTTAAATGTTTCTTTTGCAGAGGCAATGGCCGCATCCATTTCAGCATCTGTTGCACACGGAACTTGAGCTAACACTTCTTGGTTCGCAGGATTGATAACATCAATCAGTTGCGATGAACTTGATTGGGTAAATTCGCCGTTGATAAATAAAGGTACTTGGTGCATGAGGCACTCCTCCCCAGTGGGTATAAAGAGGCCGCAACATGATAGTTTTTAAAATACGTTGCGGCTGTGAGAGATTAAAATTCTAAAGCGATTAAATAACTTCAACTGCCATAGCAACAGCTTCACCACCACCGATACACAGTGAGGCGACACCCTTGCTAAGACCACGATTCTTTAATGCATGAATTAAGGTAACTAAGATACGCGCGCCGCTTGCACCAATTGGGTGACCAAGTGCACAGGCACCGCCGTTTACGTTTACTTTGCTTTCATCAAGTTTTAACTCGTTAATTGCAAGCATAGTCACCATGGCAAACGCTTCGTTGATTTCCCATAAATCAACATCATTCACAGACCAACCGGCTTTTTCTAAAAGCGATTGCATCGCGCCAACTGGTGCTAAAGTAAATTCGCTTGGTGCTTGAGAATGTGTGCTGTGAGCAACAATACGGCAAAGTGGTGTTAAACCTTGTGCTTTAGCATCTGACTCACGCATTAACACAAGCGCTGCTGCACCATCAGAAATTGATGACGAGTTTGCAGCTGTAATTGTGCCGTCTTTTTTAAATGCAGGACGTAAACCTGGAATTTTATCAGGACGTGCATTGCCTGGTTGCTCATCAATCGCAACAGTCACATCACCTTTGCGTGTTGAGATAGTGTGTGCGGCGATTTCATTATCAAATGCGCCTGTTTCAATTGCGTTATTTGCTTTAGTCAGTGAGCTAAGTGCAAAGTTGTCCATTTGTTCACGACCAATTGAATATTGATCGGCAGTATCTTGTGCAAAACAACCCATTGCTTTGTTGTCGTAAGCATCTTCAAGGCCGTCACACATCATGTGGTCTTTTACTTCGCCATGACCCATACGCATACCTGAACGTGCATTTGGTAACATATAAGGGGCATTACTCATGCTTTCCATGCCACCAGCAACCGCAGAGTTGATGGAGCCTGATTTAATTAAGTCATGGGCAAACATTGCAGCCTTTAAGCCAGAGCCACATACTTTGTTGATTGTTGTTGCGCCAGTGCCTTGATTAAGACCCGCTTTTAACATTGCTTGGCGTGCCGGTGCTTGACCAAGACCAGCTGGTAATACACAGCCCATGATCACTTCGTCAATCTTATCGGCAGATAAACCGGCTTGCTCTAAGCTACTTTTAATAGCTGTAGCACCTAAATCAGTTGCGTGAGCACCACTAAGTGCGCCCATAAAACCACCCATAGGGGTACGTTTTGCGGCAACAATAACAACGGCTTCAGTAGTCATAATTGGCTCCATGTAAGGGGTTATCATCATGTGTTCAAATCATGTGTAACCAAACAGTTAATTTGTTATAGTTTAAATTCGATTTAATTCAGCATACATAATATTTACGTTTACGCCAACGTAAATCTAAAATCAACTTTTTTGCGGTCGTTAAAACTGTAAACTTATCTGTATTTTGTTGTATTAAAAATCAAACATCTGCTTACAAGGCTAGATAAATAGAGCTTTTCAACAAATCCAACCAGTTATCTTTATAAGTCTAAAGTATAACTCCTAAATCCCCCTTTACCTTTACGTAAACTTCACTTATATTGGAGTTATTCGAATGAGGTAAATAAATCATGAAACAAGACAATCAAACAAACTTTGAAAGCGCAGCAGTTGAACCTGCTAGCAATGAGCAAACGTTTAGTATCAGCGAACTAGCAAAAGAATTTGATATTACCACCCGCTCTATCCGCTTTTACGAAGACCAAGGCCTGATATCACCTGAGCGCAATGGTCAAACCCGTATTTATTCAAAACGCGACAAAGTAAGACTAAAACTTATTCTACGCGGTAAACGCTTAGGTTTTACCTTGGCTGAAACGGGTCGTTTGTTTGAACTTTACGATGCTGATAAATCAAGCGCTAAACAGCTAGTGACTATGCTTGACCTTATCGCAGAGAAAAAAGCGGACCTAAGCCAACAAATGGACGACATTAAAGTTGTACTGATGGAATTGGTTACAGCAGAACGCCGCTGTCGTGAAACCCTTAATAATTTAGACGAATAACCTGACAACAATCTCGTCGACAGACTCTCACAGGAACACACATTATGAGCACTATTTCACTATACAAAGAAATGAACTTCGGACTTGGCGAAACAGCAGACATGATCCGCGATCACGTTAATAGCTTTGCTAGCCAAGAAATCGCACCACTTGCAGAACAAACAGATTTAGACAATGCCTTCCCTAATCAACTTTGGCCACAACTTGGCGAAATGGGTTTATTAGGTATGACAGTGCCTGAAGAATTTGGCGGTGCTGGCCTTGGTTACCTTGAGCACGTAATCGCAATGGAAGAAATTAGCCGTGCAAGTGCCTCGATTGGTTTAAGTTATGGTGCTCATTCAAACTTATGTGTTAACCAAATTAACCGTAATGGGTCACAAGCACAAAAAGAAAAGTACTTACCAAAACTTATCAGCGGTGAGCACATTGGTGCCCTTGCGATGAGTGAGCCAAATGCGGGTTCTGATGTTGTATCAATGAAATTAAAAGCTGAGAAAAAAGGTGATGTATTTGTACTTAACGGTAACAAAATGTGGATCACTAATGGTCCAGATGCCGATACCTTTGTTATCTATGCAAAAACAGATTTAAATGCCGGCCCTAAAGGCATCACAGCTTTCATCGTTGAACGTAACACTCCGGGATTCTCTACTGCGCAAAAGCTAGACAAACTTGGTATGCGTGGCTCTAACACCTGTGAATTAGTGTTTGAGAACTGCGAAGTACCAGCAGAAAACATTCTAGGTAACTTAAACGAAGGCGTAAAAGTACTTATGAGTGGCCTTGATTATGAGCGTGTTGTTTTAGCGGCAGGCCCGCTTGGCATTATGCAAGCATGTATGGACATTGTGGTTCCTTATATTCATGAGCGTAAACAATTTGATAGCCCAATTGGTCAGTTCCAGCTTATTCAAGGCAAAATCGCTGATATGTACACGCAAATGAATGCTGCTCGTTCATACGTTTACACGGTAGCTCGTGCATGTGACCGCGGCGAAACAACGCGTAAAGATGCCGCTGGCGCAATTTTATATGCGGCAGAGCTGGCAACTAAGATGGCCCTTGATGCTATTCAAATCTTAGGTGGTAATGGTTATATCAACGAATACGCAACAGGTCGTTTATTACGTGATGCAAAACTGTATGAAATTGGCGCAGGTACCTCTGAAATCCGCCGCATGCTAATTGGTCGCGAATTATTCACTGAAAGCCGATAGGACCTTGTTATGACGATTTTAAAATCGAGTGTAAATCCACACGATCCGCAATTTTTGCAAAATCACGACAACATGGCAGCGCTCGTAACTGACTTACGTGAAAAAGTAGCTGATATCCGTTTAGGCGGCGGCCCTGCCCTGATTGAGCGCCATCGAGGCCGTGGTAAGTTGTTTGTTCGTGACCGTATTGAAACGCTACTTGATGAAGGCTCGCCATTTTTAGAGATTTCACAATTTGCTGCCTTTGGCGTGTATGAACAAGCCATTCCTTGTGCAGGTGTTGTTGCCGGTATTGGTCGTGTGAAAGGCGTTGAATGTATGATCATCGCCAATGATGCAACCGTAAAAGGCGGTACATACTTTCCACTAACGGTAAAAAAACATCTACGTGCTCAAGATATCGCAGAACGTTGTCATTTACCGTGTATTTATTTAGTTGATTCAGGCGGTGCAAACCTGCCTGAACAAGATGATGTATTTCCCGATAAATTACACTTTGGCCGTATTTTCTATAATCAGGCTCGTATGTCTGGTAAAGGCATTCCACAAATTGCAGTCGTAATGGGTTTATGTACTGCAGGTGGTGCTTATGTACCAGCGATGGCTGATGAAAGTATTATCGTAAAAGAGCAAGGCACAATTTTCTTAGCAGGCCCGCCACTGGTTAAAGCGGCTACGGGTGAAGAAGTCAGTGCTGAAGAGCTAGGTGGTGCTGATGTTCACTGTAAAACATCTGGTGTTGCCGATCACTATGCTGAAAATGATGCCCATGCACTTTCTATCGCGCGCCAATGTATTGAACGAATCAACTATCAGCGCCCTACTGCACCGTTACTTGATGATGTTAAACCGCCGCGTTACGACATTAACGAAATTTACGGCATTGTGGGTACCGACCTTAAAAAGCCATTTGATGTACGCGAAGTAATTG
>NZ_JAKGAW010000025.1:0-68845 GCF_021532475.1 Pseudoalteromonas sp. APAL1
TGTCAAGGTAGTGCTCTAACCAACTGAGCTACGGTCGTACAGAAGTGTCAAAATCAAGAGTGGTACAACCGAGTGGATTCGAACCACCGACCTTTGGACCGGGCCATTAAGAGTGGTAGTGCTCTTTCCTTTGGTTATACCTAAATCATGTTACAACCGAGTGGATTCGAACCACCGACCTTTGGACCGGGCCATTAAGAGTGGTAGTGCTCTTTCCTTTGGTTATACCTAAATTATGGTACAACCGAGTGGATTCGAACCACCGACCCCTACCATGTCAAGGTAGTGCTCTAACCAACTGAGCTACGGTTGTATTTTGATTTAAAAAGTTGTCAGCTTGGCTAAACAACGGAGGCTAATATATAGCGACTGCTTGTGTGAATCAAGCAGCTTTAGCTATTTTTATGTTAAGTGCTGGTTTTTTACTCATAACGGACTAATTTCGCACGCTCGATAAAAACCTTGCCACCAAGTTACATGGCTTTTAGCAGAGCGCTTAAGATTCCGTAATATTGCCTCATTACTTTCGCTATCTACTAATGGGCTCATTTCAGTGTCACGCCATATTTGATGATAAAGTGGTTGTAGGGTTTCTAATCTTCCCACCAAGAATGATTGATAAGGTTGTAACTGCTCCAAATAAAACTTTTTAAACACATTACTTAGCGTTTGTGCTTTTTGTTTATTCTTGTTGGCAGGACAGAGTTCATCATTTGTGTACTGCATAAGCAGCTCTGTTAATTGTTGATTGTAATGTGTTTGGGCTCGAGCCGCCGAAATTAACAGCTTGTTGTATTTAAAACGGTTTAACACTTCAAGTTGGCTGATGATTTTATCGGGCTCTATATCGTTTATTTTGCCGGTATTAATTTGATTGTTTAATTTAGCAATCTGCTCCAATGCGCTCACGGTTTCGCTAAAACCTGACGTATTTTCATCAATATAAGTCGAACTTAGCTGCCAGCTTTGTTTAAACTCGGTTTCGTTGAACAGCATAGCTTTAAAGTAGTTGGCTAAGTTTGCTTGTTTTTTTGCTGCGGTGAGTTTTATTTTTTCAAACAGTTCATCTTGTTCATCAATGCGCTCTAAGCATTTATTTGCGTTTTGTATAAACTTAATTTGATAACTCAAAATATTAGCGGGTGTTGCCGTTTTGCCAAGCTGGTTATTGTGCTCAGCAATCAGAGTTACAAGCTTACACTGACGTAACTGGGCAAGTTCAAGCATGCCGATCGTTGCTTTGTATTCATCGTCATAAGCGAAGTGCTTAACAGTTAGCGTACTCGGTTTAGATAGCTTAAAACCTTCGGTTTTAAGCACGTTATTTAGTCTTTGCGCATAGGTGTGATTTACATCACCAGAAGAGGGTGTGCAGGCAATAAGTGCCACACACACTAGAGCTATAATAGAGTTTAGAAGGCTATTGGTTTTGCAAAAATGGTGCATGTTTAAATCGCCTATGAACAGTGAACATCAACATAATCGCTGCGGCACTTAACCCCACAATAATGCCTATCCAAAAGCCATGAGGGCCCATTGCTGGAACAATTAAATCTGTACGAGCAAGTACGAATCCAAGCGTAAATCCGATCAGCCAATATGAAACAAATGTTATGTAGCCAATAGGGGCTGTGTGCTTTAATCCACGTAAAATGCCGTTAGCTGAGACCTGTAAAGCGTCTGGCAATTGGTAGATGCAAGCCAATACCATAATTGAAGAGGCAAGTGCTAATACCTCAGGATTATCTGAATACAATTGGCTGATGATATCACGAGCAAAGAAAGTAATACTGGCTAGCATAAATGCAATTACAGCTGCCAGAATATAGCTAGTTCTTACTGCATTTCTTAATTGCTCAAAGTGCTGCTGACCAAATAAATTGCCAATACGTATACTTATCGCAATTGAGAGACTTAGTGGCATCATAAATAGCAAGGTGGTTACACTAGCTGCAATCTGATGGCCAGCGACTGCGACTGCACCTAAATGAGCTATAAATAAAGGAATACAAGCAAATAAGGTTACTTCAAAAAAGGTAGCAAGTGAGATAGGAATACCTACTTTGGTAATGATCCACATTGTTGAGAATTTTGGTAATGCAAAATTAGCGAGGAGTTCTTTAGCGTTCACTTTTTTACTGAAATGACAGTAAATGACTTGAGTTAGTGCCATAGAAGTAAATACAAGTGCTGTGGCTATACCGCATCCGGCACCACCGTAGGCATCAAACCCTAATTTACCGTGGATAAACACATAGTTTGCAGGAACATTTACAGCTAAACCGATTAGGCTGATATAGAAGGCTGGCTTTGTCATACCCATACCTTCAGTAATATTGCGATACACGCTAAATAGCAAAAAGCCCAGCATTCCCCATTTAACAAAGTAAATATATTGCTCAGCCAGAGATGTAATCGCAGCGCTGGTGTCCAGTTGATTTAATACGCTATCAGCAAAACCAGCGACTAAGACACCTATGAAACTGAGTATCAGTGCTAAATATAAGCCTTGTTGAAAATAATGACTAATTCCTTGTTTATCATTTGAACCTGAAAATTGCGCAATAATTCCTGTAAGCGCAAGTAAAATCCCTTGAAGGGCAAGCATTAATGGGTTCCAGATACCAGTTGCAATTGATAAAGCAGCTAAGTCAGTTGCGCTTACTTGACCTGCCATTACTGTATCAACCACAGTCATTAAAATAAGTGTAACTTGCGCCAAAAACACAGGGATGGCTAAAGAAATTAAGCGCTTGGCTTCCCAACTACAAAAAAGCATATAAAACACACAACTAAAAAAACAGACAAACATTGTAATCTATTCATAGATCAATAAAAATCGCAGTTATCTATTTAGTGAAGAAAAGAAGTGTTGCTATGTTTACCGGAATTGTACAAACCCAAGCTATTGTAAAAAAAGCGATTCACGAAGGTGGAATTTTACGACTTACTTTACAGGTAGCTAATGACTATGCTGATAACTTAACTGTGGGGGCGAGTATTGCTATTAATGGCTGTTGTTTGACAGTCGTGAGTTTTGAAAAACAATCAGCAGAGTTCAGTTTTATTGATTTTGATGTAATAGATGAAACACTAAGACTAACTAATTTAGGTGCATTAACTGAGCATGACACAGTAAATTTTGAGCGTTCAGTTACCTTTGGCACAGAATTAGGAGGGCATATTGTTTCTGGTCATATTCATTGTATGGCAGAAATTATTGCAATTAATCATGACCAAAATAATTGTAAAATGCACTTATCACTAGCAGCTGATTGGCAAAAATACGTACTCTACAAAGGTTTTGTTAGTGTGAATGGCGCAAGTTTGACCGTTGGCGAAGTTGATGAACAGGGCTTTTGGTTGCACCTAATCCCAGAAACACTCGCAATCACAAATTTAGATAAGTACAGTGTTGGTGATAAGCTTAATATCGAAGTTGATCAACAAACCTATACCATTATAAACACCGTAGAAAATTACCTATCCCAACAAGAACATAGCAAACGAGCAAATTAAAAAATTTGCTCGTCGTCGCTGTCAACGAAAAGTTCTAGTTTGTTGTGTGCGTAATCAATATGCATATTTAAGTGGATCGGGTTACAGCATGCGCTGCAATCTTCGTAGTAATCCTGGTCACCGTCGCTTGCATCAAGAGCAACATGTATATGGTGGCCACAATGAGGGCATGAAATACGTTGTGTGAAATGTTCTTTCATCAGCTTTTACCTTAATCAGGCATGCCTGAGTTCGTTAAATTGCAATCAGAATTAAACCTTAACCCATGAAAAATGAATCTAGATTTAATCAGATTGGTATAACTTACTAACCGCTAAACAAGCGGCTAGCACCTGTATCTGAACGCGTTATAAGTAAACTATAGCCACGATTAACGGTTTATGACATTCGTTTTACAACGATTTTAATGTTATTTAAGGAGTAATTCGATTTGTTGTTTTGCTTCAGTAAGATAGTGTCCTGCAAAAATGTTTGCATGGTTAAGAACAGGGTAGAGTTGATAGATGAGTTTTCGTTGCTCATATCCAGATTGTAATGGGTATAAGGCATTGTATGCCTCGTAAAAGGCATCAGGCAGTGGAGCAAATAATTCGCTCATTGCGATATCACATTCCCGATCACCATAATAACAAGCTGGATCGAAAATACTGGGTACGGTGTTATAAAACCCCATATTTCTTCGCCAAAAATCACCATGGAGTAGAGATGGTTCCACTACATGGCTATGCAGTGCATCTTTAATAAAGGCGATGAACATTTCTTGGTTTACTAACTCAATGCCTTTTTCTTGTAACAATTGCAGTTGCCAGCCTATTCGTTCCTCTGCAAAAAAAACATCCCACTTTCTGTGCCATCGATTGGGCTGAACAGTTGGACCTAAAAAGTTATCATTATCAAAGCCAAACATGGCTTGAGTATGTTTTTGATGAAGCATGGCTAAATGTTCACCCATTTGATACCAATTTGAATGTGGTTGCTTATCAAGTTCTAACCATTCTAGAACGATGAATGAATACTCAATGTTACAACCTGTAGTGATGCAATCGGGTATCATAAATAAACTCTCTTGCGTGAGCAGCTCTAAATTAAAAGCTTCACATTCGAGTCGCTCTAAATCACTTAAGTGAGCTACCTTAACAAAGAAGTGGTGTAGATCATCACCAATATGGAAGTATTTATCGTTATTGGGTGATTGTAACTGGCGTTTAAAAGTATGCTTAAACTCAAAATGCATCGCTTGGCTTATCTGCTCATTCACCGAATTCCACATAATTCTGTTCACCTTTTAACCATATAATTAAACTATGGCAAAAAGACGGTGAATTAACAAACCCATGGCGTTAATATTATTAAAGTTTAGTAATTAATTTACGAGGATTCAGATGAATAAAAGTCTCATCACTAATTTAGTGGCAGTTGCCTTAGTATTAGTCGGATTTTTATTTGATCAAACAGTTGTATTAACGGTTGGTTTATTTGCCTTATCTGGGGCTGTAACAAACTGGCTTGCAATTCATATGCTGTTTGAAAAAGTCCCTTTTCTTTACGGATCAGGCGTCATTACTCTTAAATTTGCCTCTTTTAAAGTTGCTATACGTAACTTAGTTATGACCGAGTTTTTTGCAGAAGAGAAAATTGATCAAGTAATGGCTTTAGCGAAACCTAATATTGATCTTGAGCCAGTTATTAGTGAAGTTAATTTAAGTCCGGCTTATGATTCTTTAATTGAGGTCATTGAAAACTCACAATTTGGTGGCATGCTGTCTATGTTTGGTGGCCGAGATGCGTTAGAGCCTATGCGTGAACCTTTCATTGAAAAAATGAAAGCGGCGGTGATTGATATATCAAAGAGCGACGAATTTAAAACGATTCTTGATGAAAAGCTATTTGCCAACTCTCATCTAGGTGGGTCATTACATGGTACAGTTGAGCGTTTAGTTGATGAGCGTTTAAATGAACTAACGCCAACTATGGTAAAAGATATTATTCAAACCATGATCAAAGAACATTTAGGTTGGTTAGTGATCTGGGGCGGGGTGTTTGGCGGCTTATTTGGTCTTATCGCTGCGTTAATATAATAGGGGTAGGGTATGTAGCAGGCCGGTATCGGCCTACTACTTAGAATTCATCATAATTATTTAGAACCAGCAATAACAATGACTGTATCGTCAGATACTTTAGCAATATCTTGGATACTGGTTTTTGTTGTTGTTTCAAAATTTAAATAACTTGCTGATTTATTAAACCCATAGGTGCTAGCAAACTTTTCAGTGCTCATTTCATTACACTGTAGCTTTTCTGTCATAACCCGTTTGCTTAAGCGTAAATCACGCATTGTGTTTATTACGTTTAATGGTTTGTTTGAAGCAATTGCCATACACGCTTGAGTACCAACATTGTCATCTGCTGCTACAAATTGTGCGGCGTTTGTTTCTGTTGCTACTAATGAAGAACCTAAAATTAATGCTGTACCGAGTGCTGTTGTTAACGTATTCATCTTTCTCTCCAGTTGTTTGTCCATGTGACACGTCATATGTGCTACCTCGCTTTGGATACTGCACACTTCCTATTTGCTGGGCACAGTTAAAGTATGCGCTAACCGAGAGTAATTGCTGTTAATGAAAATCGACAAGTTGTAAGTAAGTATGTAGATGTGAACAACAAAAAATAACCGCTTGATAAGGTATATTTTTAAGTGTGAACTTTGACACAATTCGAGAAATATTTTTCTATTTTTATTATTAAAAAATCTTTATTGGCTAGTATTAAAGGTTTGGTTTTTACGTAATGGTTACATTTACGTTTTAACTCTACATTTTTTAGTCGCGCTATTTAAAGTATAAGGAGTACAAGTGGCCACGAAATTAGCAGGCTATTATCAACAAGCTTATGCATCTGAATCAAAACATTTTAATCAATGCTTCTATTGCGGTTGTGAAGCCACTGAGCGAGATTTTTGCCCACCACTACATATGCTACAAAGCATTATAGATTTAGGTGAAGACGCAGAATTTATATCTATTCCAGCATGTTATGAATGTTTTGCGTTACTACATAACGAACGGATACTGACCATTGATGGGCGAGTGACAAAGCTTAAAAAGAAACTTTCAGCAAAATACGCTAAAGCGTTGAGAATTTATCACATGTGGCATGAAAGTGAGCTTCACGATATGAGTGATGAATTTGTACATAGCATTAAAGCAGGTATGAAGTTAGGTGCAGAGGCTGCAGAGCGGCTTGCATTTCAAGGTTATAGTTATGCAACAGAAGAGGCCAGTGTAACTATTCGTCAAAAGCGTGCCGAATTTGATGTGCAAGGCAAAGTCTTTTATGACTTTAAAGACGCGCTAAATTACTGCATTAACGATTTGAACGTAGACAGAACAGAATTCTATAAGCTGGTGGTTGAAGATTATAACGGTGATTTTAATCGTGCTTTAAGCCAATATCGCCATCGCCACGAGAAGGTAACAGCAGCAAACGATGCTGATTCACTGATTAAAAGTTTTGCGAAGCAGCATAAACAAAATTCAGACTTTGTAACTCGCACTGTGAAGCATTTTATTAACAAAGATCCGAGTTTAACTACCGAAGGTGCTTTAGAGCAGCTATATAACAATTACATTAAAAAATAGAGCAAAACAAAACAGGTAATTCGTCCCAATAAACTGCTACTTGCCTCGTTTGTTCGCATTGAAATTAACATTTGGTTAAAGTGGTTCAATAATAAAAAGGAGAAACAACATAATGCAAAAATTTGCTCCATCCGTATTGGTCATGGCGCTTGGTGTCGCGTTAGCGGGTTGCCAAGACAATGGCCCTCAAGATCCAAAAGTAACCATAAATAAAAACCCATACCCAAGCACCTATAAGCCTCTTGCATCACAAAGCACATTGATCACAAATGCAACAGTACTAACTGGCACAGGTGAGCGCTTAGATGATGCAGATGTTTTCTTTGTTGATGGCAAAGTACAGCAAGTTGGTAAAGATTTATCAGTTCAAGCTGATAAAACGATTGATGCACAAGGCAAATGGGTAACACCAGGTATTATTGATGTGCATTCACATTTAGGTGCATATCCAACACCATCGGTGGCATCTCACCAAGATGGTAACGAAATGACAAGCCCTGTTACAGCTGAAGTGTGGGTTGAACACTCTGTCTGGCCACAGGACCCAGGTTTTAATCGTGCTCGTGAAGGGGGCATTACGTCTTTACAAATTCTACCAGGTTCTGCAAACCTGATTGGTGGTCGTGGCGTAACGCTTAAAAATATTCCTTCTCATACGATGCAAGGGATGAAGTTTCCTGATGCACCATATGGTTTAAAAATGGCATGTGGTGAAAACCCAAAACGTGTTTATGGTAGTAAAGGTGTTTTACCATCAACGCGTATGGGTAATATGGCCGGCTATCGTACAGCTTGGATAGAAGCAGCAGAATATAAGCGTCAATGGGAAAAATACGAGAGCGATTATGCTGCGGGTAAAAACCCCGAAGTACCGCATCGTGATATCAAGCTTGATACCTTAGCGGGTGTTCTTGATGGCGAGATACTCATTCATAACCACTGCTACAAGGCAGAGGAAATGGCTATGATGATCGATCTTGGTAAAGAATTTGGCTATCATTCAGGTACATTCCATCATGGTGTTGAAGCTTATAAGATTGCTGATCTATTAGCTGAAAATGGCAACTGTGCAGCACTTTGGCCAGATTGGTGGGGCTTTAAAATGGAAGCCTACGACATGGTTCAAGAGAACGTAGCAATTGTTGATGCAGTTAAAAATTCATGTGCAGTGGTTCACTCAGATTCCGACACGACAATTCAGCGTCTAAACCAAGAAGCAGGGAAAGTTATGTACCGTGCGAATGATGTTGGTTATAACATTTCTGAACAACATGCAATCAAGTGGATCACATCAAACGCTGCGAAATCACTAGGCATTGATGACAAAACAGGTTCACTAGAAGCGGGTAAACAAGCTGATGTGGTTATTTGGAATCAAAACCCATTCAGTGTTTATGCGAAAGCTGAACAAGTGTTTATTGATGGTGCCAAAGTTTATGATCGTAATGATGATAAATATCAAGCACAAAGCGATTTCATGCTAGGTCAAAAATAGGAGTAACATTGATGACAAAATTAACTCAATCATTAAAACTGTCTCTCGTTGCTGCTAGCCTGGTCTCGGCAACTGCGAGTGCTGCATCTGTAGCGATTGTTAATGCAACACTGCACACGTCAACAGAACAAGGCGTTCTAGAAGGCGCGAGCGTCGTTATTGACGAAGGTAAAATTGTTGCAATCAACCCTGCATCTATTGATGCTGATACAACCATTGATGCAAAAGGTCAAATTGTAACCGCTGGTTTTATTGGCACAATGAATCAATTAGGTTTAGTGGAAGTGGGTGCTGTTGCTGGCTCGCGTGATGGTGGGGATGATAAAGCAGGAATTGATTTCGATCCTAGCCTTGCATTTAACCCACGTAGTAGCTTAATTCCTTATGCACGTAAAGGCGGCATTACTCAGGATCTAATCGTACCAAACGGTGGTGAAAGTATCTTTGCAGGTCTTGCCTCTGTTGTTGATTTATCTGGTAGCTTTGACAGCGTAAATAAAAAGCAAGTTGCACTTGTTGTTCACTTAGGTGAAAAGAGCAAAGGTTCCCGTGCTATGTCGATGAAAACACTTATCGACAAGTTAGAAGGTCAAAAGTCAGCCAAAAAGGATGATAAAAAAGACGACAAAAAAGAGCCTTCGACTGAACAAAAAGTGCTAGATGCAGTGCTAGCTGGTGAAATGCCTCTTATTGCAAGCGTACAGCGCGCATCAGACATCTATGAACTTGTTAAGTTAAAACAAAGCTATGGCATTAATTTAGTGATTCATGGTGGTGATGATGCGGTTGTTGTGGCTGATACGCTAGCTAAAGCTAATGTACCTGTGATCATCAGTTCAATGGCTAACTTACCGGGTAGCTTTGATTCATTACATGCAAACCTTGCTAACGCAGGTAAGCTTGAAAAGGCCGGTGTAAAAGTCATTATTGGTGTAGCGGGCGATTCTAGCCACAATGTATACCAGTTACGCTTTGATGCGGGTAATGCTGTATCTTATGGTATGAGCCAGCAAGGTGCACTAAGCGCTGTTACAAGTAACATTGCTGATGTATTTGGTTTAAACTCAGGCGCAATTGCGACGGGTAAACGTGCCAACCTTGTAATGTGGTCTGCAGATCCATTTGAGCTTAATTCACACGTCAGTAAAATGTGGATCAACGGTGAAGAGGTTTCAACCGAAGCGCGTCAAGATAAACTACGTGAACGTTATACAACTGATTCAGCGATGCCACGTGCTTATACAAAATAAGCGCACGAGCACTTAGAGAAAAGGCCGCTATTGCGGCCTTTTTTGTATTTAAAGTGTTTATATTACCAAGTTTACAAGCTTATAGAGGCTTAGCCCGAATATCAGCAATAATACAGGTACAATCACCAGATTAACTGACATCGAGTTGGTATGCTCTTTCATTACAGATTTTTGATTCACTAACCAAACAAGGTAACAAGTAACAATAGGTAATAATAAACCATTGGCAGCTTGCGCGAGGATGATCACCGCAACAGGATCAAGCCCTAGCGATGCGACAAAAGCACCAAAAAGCAAAATAACAATAGCGACAAGCTTAAACCGTGTATCGCTCATTTGTGTTGACCAGCCAAGCATACCACATACCGCATAAGCACCTGCGAGTGGGGCGGTGATGGCACTTGTAAGGCCTGCGGCACACAAACCGATAGCAAAGAAATAATGAGCCATACCCCCAAGCAGAGGCTCAAGTTGCACGGCCATATTAGCAGCTGATATTTTACCTGCGTCAGTCCCATAAAATGCCACTGAGGCCGTTGATAAAATGGCTAATGTGATTATGCCACCTAAAGTAATTGAAATACCGGTATCAAGGTTCGTTTCTTTAATAACTTTATCGATGTCTTGTGAGCTATCGTGTTTTTCGGCAAGTACACCTGAATGTAAAAACAGGTTATAGGGCACAATAGTTGTGCCTATCAAGGCAAGCACCGTAGTAATTGAATCATCAGGTAGACTAGGTATAAAACCCTTCATAACTTGGCCAAGAGGCGGTGCCGCCATCACCAACGTTGAAATAAACACCAAGCTCATTAAAACAACTAAAACAATCAGTGCAGTTTCAATTACTTTATGTTTACCTGTGTATAATAATGCAGCACTTAATAGTGCAATAAGAGGTGTCCAGATCAATGGGTTTATTGATGGGATAATTTCTTGTAACCCCATACTTGCACCAGTCAAATTTCCCGCTTCGTAAGCGGCACTGCCAATACCAATCGCACTGATCACTAATATCGCAGCAAGGACTTTAAAGATCGGTGTTTGAATAGTGGTTCTAAGTGCAGTTGCTAAATCTTTCCCAGTAGCCACACCAAGACGAGCAGCCATTGATTGCAACAAAATAGTCGCTATAACAGAGAATAATAACGTCCAAATAAGAGCAAAGCCAAAATTAGCACCTGCAACACTTGCAGTGGTGATTGTACCTGGGCCAATAAAAGCGGCGGTGACAAGAAGTCCGGGACCTAAACGCATGACAAAACCTTTTATTATTATTTTTAGTGCATTAACAGTTTAAACAAAGCAGATCTTAAGGGTATAGAGAGTATTCGCAATGGTAAAGTAAAAGAGATGAGTCGCTTAGCGTTAGTGTGTTGAACTTATAACTAATCCACACTGTAATTTTTATACACTTTACGTAGTAATGGCACAGCATGTTTAGCTTTAAATATACTTAATCATTATAAATCAGGTAGTTATATTAACTGGAGTATTGGTTGGATTATTGCAAGGTATAAGCATATTTGTTATTAGCAAAAGGAAATGAAAATGCCTGAACTCACTTTTTCAGCTTACTCGGCTGTGTATGTTTATCTAATTATGTTGACTATTCAGTGGATAGTTGCAGCTGTGACTAAAGCAAAACAACCCAATGCGGTGCCAGGTAAACTCGACAGTTCCTTAAGTCATGATAGCTTTGTGTTTCGTGCGCATCGCACCTTTATGAATAGCCTAGAGAATAGCCCATTATTTTTAGCCACTGTGTTTTTAGGTTTTTTTCTTAACTTGAATAGCATGGCATTTGCTTTGTGTATCTGGATATATGTAGCTGCGAGGCTTATCCATATGATTCTGTATTATGCGATAGCAACAGAAAAGAACCCAAGTCCACGCAGCTATTTCTTTTTGATTGCAGCAATGGCTAACATGGTGATGTTGGTATTAATAGGCTTACGTTTATTGTAAAAGGGTGGTGAGGTATTGTGATTCAATGCCTCACCTGAGATTTATTTAAATTGACAAAGTCACTATTCGATATTTATTAAAACACTGCTAATTTCAGTGTCATATTGAACAGTGATCAATACCGTTCCTAATGTATTTGAGGTACTTGTAACTCTGTAGCCGGCTTGAGCTGTGCCCGCATTCACTAATTTAGTCGTTACTAGGTTACTGTTATTAATACTCCAATTAGCAAACTCAGTTACATTTAAAGATGATTGATTTGAGCTGTAGTTAGCGAACAATTTGAGTTCAATCGTTCCTAAAGGAGAAATTGAATACTCGCTAGAGCCATCATTAATTTCTAAAGAATCAAGTTCAGCGTCACCTTCAATTTGTACTGTTGTAATCTTTTGCTTAGTACCACAATCGGCTAACAGTTGCGTGGTACCAGGTTTAAGTGCAAGAAAACTAGCTGTCGAATCACTATCGTCAATACTTTTTGGTGTTAAACCAATAAAGTTACTGTTGATTGCAGACCACTTGATACTTGAGCTAATGTCTTCGGTTTGCTCTGAATTGCCATTTTGATATACCGCTTTGGCAGCAAGTTGGATTCGATCTCCAACGCTGATGTTTAACTCACTGTCTTGTTCAGAATTAAACGAAACATTAATTTCTTTTAAATTGCTAGGATCTGCAACAACAGATAATTGATCGGTAACATTGCCAATTGCAGCTGTAATTACAGTGCTTTCAACAGCTGCAGCAGATGTATATACAAAGCCTTGCTGATTGATTTTGGCAGTTGTATTTTCATCGACACTTAGATTTATATCTCTCAAGCTATTTAATGCAGTATATCCATCAACGTAGGTTATATCGGCCGATACTCTCGCAGGCGTGCATGTATTGATAGAGCCTGTTGCAGGAATGACTTGTTTTAAATTAATTGATTCTGCCGCCACATCTGCAATAGATATTTGTTTTTCATCACTAATATCATTTATAGTCGTCGCGGATATAGTAATTAACCCTTGGCTAGATGGCGAATTTTTTAGAGCAGTTAACAAGCCATTACTATTGATTTTAGCAATACTCTCGTCACTTGTTTGCCAGGTTATTTCATTGGTTACGTCTCTAGATTCACCATTTGAATCTATACCCGTTACTTTCAATTGATGGGTGTCACCTTCTTTTAAACGAACTTGGTAGTTTTCAATACTAAGTGACTCAATGATAGTGCCTTCTTGGCGTAACTTTTCAAGTTCAACTTCTTTTGCTAACTGAGTTGAGTCAGTTTCAGATCCGCAACCCAAAATAGCGCTAACAATTAAAGAGATACTGAAAAGTTTTGATACGTTCAACTGCGTGTTCATGAAAATCCTTTCGATTAGCTATTTAAAAATGGTAAGTAAGGCCAAGTGTTACACCACTGATTTCTACGTCGTCTCCTTTAAATAAAGATTGGTAGGCTAATCTCACTTGTGTATTTTTGATATAAGGTATCTGCTGGTGAACTGCTACTCCCCATGCAAAGCCATCATAATTATAATTTGTGGGGAGCTTTTCAGATGCTGAATTAACGATCATTTCGTTTTTTGCATAGCCTAATGAGATATCAAGTCCAAAGCCGTTAACTACATCAGATTGCATAACAAAAAAGAGTGCGGCGCTTTTTTCAAGTTCAAACTCTAAATTGTAAATGTTGTCGTCATCACTTGATATTAAGTACTGTGCCTCAAATGCCATATTATTGTTGCTGGCGCCTGCTCTTAAGAAGGTAGCAGTTGGTTTAGCACTTTCACTACTAATTTCAATATCACTGAGCATATAGTCAGCACCTAGATAGTACGTATCTGCCTTAGTCTGAAAACTAGCTGCAAATATAAAAAGCAAAATATACTTTTTCATAATTTAATTTCTTGTGTTTATATTAGGGTCGATACTAGCGTTTAGTATTAGTGGAATCAAGCAGCGTACTTGTAAATTTACATACAACTGGTTGAATTATATTTGAAACTGTAAATAACTAGCTTGCAGATACAAGTACCAGTTCGCTAGTTAAATACAGCAAAAACTAAGTTACTCAACACCAATAAAACCACCGGTTTGATGTGACCACAGGGCAGCGTAGATGCCACCTTGTGAAATTAATTGTTGGTGAGAACCTTGTTCAACCACGCCACCTTCATCAAGTACAATGAGTCTATCCATTTGTGCAATAGTTGATAAGCGATGCGCAATTGCTATAACCGTTTTACCCGTCATTAAATCGTCTAAGCTGGTTTGAATTGCCGCTTCTACCTCTGAATCAAGGGCACTAGTTGCTTCATCTAATATCAAAATTGGAGCATCTTTTAGAAGGACTCGGGCAATAGCAATACGCTGTCGCTGACCACCTGAAAGCTTTACACCTCGCTCACCGACTTGTGCAGCAAAGCCTTTATTACCTTTGCTATCTTCTAAGTCTTCGATGAACTCAAGTGCCTTAGCTTGCTTTGCAGCAGCGAGCATTTCTTCTTCAGTTGCATCTGGCCTGCCATAAAGAATGTTGTCTTTTACAGAGCGATGTAACAGCGAGGTATCTTGCGTCACCATCGCAATATGTTTACGTAAACTTTCTTGGCTTACATCTGCGATGTTTTGACCATCAATACGAATAGTGCCCGAGTCAACATCATAAAAGCGCAGTAATAAGTTCACTAAGGTCGACTTACCAGCGCCAGAACGACCCACTAAACCAATTTTTTCACCTGGTTTTATATCAAGGTTTAAGCCATTGATAACAGGGCCGCGATGGGTTTCGTTAGCTGCTTTACCATAGTTAAATTGTACATTCTCAAAGCTTATCGACCCTTTATCAACGTTAAGGGTGCTCGCATCTGTTTTATCATCTACTTCAATCGGCGTTGATAGGGTTTTCATACCATCAGCAACAGTACCAATGTTTTCAAACAGGCTACTGATCTCCCACATGATCCATTGTGCCATACCGTTTAATCTAAGAGATAAACTCACTGCAATAGCGATAGCCCCAACACTGATGGCACTAATAGACCACAGATACAATGACAAAGCGGCAATGCTAAATACCAGCAAATAATTAAGAGTATTGATAGAAAAGTTCAAGCTGGTAACTAAACGCATCTGCTTATATACCGGCTGTAAAAACACATCCATGCTGTCTTTTGCGTATTGCTCTTCACGCTGCGTATACGAGAATAATTTGATTGTTGAAATGTTAGTATAACTATCAACTACACGTCCGGTCATTTCTGAACGCGCATCTGCCTGCGAGCTGGCTACTTTTTTGAGCTTGGGTACAAAATACATCTGAATTGCAGCATAAAGTACTAACCAAACTAACAATGGCAGCATCAAACGCCAGTCAGATTCAGCGACTAAAAATACCATGGCACCAAAGTAGACTACGATATACATTAGTACATCGAGCAGTTTCATCACTGACTCACGAACGGCTAATGAAGTCTGCATGACTTTTGTCGCAATACGACCAGCAAATTCGTTTTGATAAAAGCTAACACTTTGACGAAGCAAATAACGGTGCGCTAGCCAACGGATAGACATAGGGTAGTTACCCAGTAGCGCTTGATGTAACACTGCTGAGTGAAAAAATACAACTATGGGCAATACTACCAGCAGCACAATTGCCATTTTTGTAAGCTCAGCCTGCTGCTCAACAAAAAGGGTATCAGGGGTGTATTGACCGAGCCAATCAACTAATTGCCCCATATAACTAAAAAGCGAGACTTCTAAAATAGCAAGTGCAGCTGCGCTTAAAGACATCAGTAGCAATGAGAGTTCCATGCCACGGGTATAATGACGACAAAATGCAAATAAGCTATTAGGTGGTTGAGATGGTTGCTCTTTCGGAAACGGATTAGTCATCCGTTCAAATAAACGATACATAGACGACGCTTTTTAAAAATCAAAGTAGCACTACTATATCATTTGAGTGGTTTTTTAGCAGTTCATTTAGCTCAAAAACTCAGATCAAAATCTATCCTCTATTCAGTTATTTACATCTTCTGTGAGAAGTGAAAATATAATAAGAAAAAGGAATTAATTATGAAAAAGTTGCTCTTTACACTTTCGCTTGTTATTAGCTTACCACTTTGTGCCTACCAAACCGAAACTCACACATTTAAGGGTAAACAAACCGCCATTGAGAAACCCGTTACGGTAACGTTACCGGATGGCTATCAAGAATCTAATAATTACAATGTTATTTATGTATTACATGGCTATAGCGGCAACCATACTGATTGGACAAAACTAACAGATATCGAAAAACTTGCCGATCAATATAACGTCATTATCGTTAATCCTGATGGAAACTTCGGCTCTTGGTATCTCGATTCTGACATCGACAAAAGTTCGCAATACGAAACTTACATCGCTGAAGATTTAGTCAATTATATAGACACAACCTATTCGACCAATCGGTCTAAAAGTGGCCGTGCAATAACAGGTTTATCGATGGGGGGATTTGGTGCTTTGCATATTGCCATTAATAACCAAACTCGTTTTGCCGCAGTATCGGGAATCTCGGCAGGTGTTGATGTAAGACCGTTTAGTGCTGAATTTGGCCTTGCAAAAGTATTGGGTGGCTATGCCGATAATCAAGAAAAGTGGGATAACATTGCCATTATTAATAACTTACATAAAATAGCTGCAGGTAACACAGCGTGGAAAAAAGGCGCTGATACTCTCGCTTTCATGCTCGATATAGGTGTAGATGACTTCTTTGTAGAGCAAAACCGAGCGCTGCACCAAGCTATGCTTAAGCTGCGAATTCGTCACGATTACATAGAGCGTCCGGGTTCTCACGATTGGCATTACTGGAATAAAGTAATCCCTTATCAGTTTCTGTTTTTAACAACACATATGGGGCAATAAGATGATGTTGCAACGACTGCTGTTTTTAATGGCGCTTAGCTTTTTTGGATTTATTGGTTGGGTAATTTATTTAGCAAATACGGGGCAAAAATCACTGCTTTTTGATTTAGTTGCTGCAATTCCTTATGGCGATAAACTGGGCCATTTTTGCCTGTTTGGTTTGCTGACTTTATTCATTAACCTTGCGTTTAAATTTAAAACTATCAAACTTGTTGGACATGAAATTTATTTAGCGGTGCTCATTGTTTCCACGTTCGTTGTATTAGAAGAATTTAGTCAATATTTTGTGGCAACACGTACTTTAGATGTTTTCGATTTAATTGCAGATTTCTTAGGGATTGCTGTATTTAGCGCAATATCACTTTGGCTTAGTAAAAAGTTATACCCAGTTAAGCCCTAAACTTTCAGCCACTTGCTTGGTTTCGTCTATACTTATTGCAAAGCAAACAATTTAGTCGCGTATGAACCAAGAAACATCGGAATATTTATCTGATATTATCACTCTCTTATTAGATGCTGTTTGTGTTGTAGACTCGAAAGGTACTTTGCTTTTTGCAAATCCAGCCTTTGAATCTATTTTCGGATACGCACCAGAAGAGGCTATTAATAGACAGATGCTCGACTTTGTTTATCCAGAAGACAGAGCAAAAACAATTCAGGCTATCAACAAAATAGTGTCTAGCAATGATGATCCACGTTTTGAAAATCGTTGGGTAAGAAAAGATGGCAGAATAGTCCATGTTTTGTGGTCAGTTTATTGGTCAAAAGAAAAACAAGTCAGAGTGGCAATCGCTTATGACATTACTGAGCAAAAAAAATTAGAACAAAAATTAATTTATATGGCAGGCCATGACTCACTTACCGATTTACCTAACCGTCATTATCTGACCACACAATTAGAAGAATCTTTGTCAATTGCGAATACCATTTCAACAGTAATAGGCGTGTTATTTATTGATATTGATGGCTTTAAGCAAGTTAATGATATCCATGGTCATGGAGCGGGCGATAAGCTGTTAAAAACAATTGCCATGCGTATTCGCCATGTATTGAAAAAAGGTGACTCAGTAGGCCGTTTAGGTGGAGATGAATTTGTCGTGGTATTGAAAAGCGTTAAGAATAAAAATGACGTGATAGAAGCCGTTGATAAGTTAAAAGCAGAAATCTGTAAACCACTTATCTATAATGATGCAGAGCTTATTTACTCGCCAAGTATTGGTGCTGTGTTATTTCCAGAACATTATGGCGATGCAGAGTATTTAATTCAGTGCGCTGACAAAGCCATGTATAACGCAAAGTACGCGGGTGGCAATCAGGTGGTGTTTTATAATGATACGATGACATTACCAGGTACAAAATCATAGTGTCACTTACAACTGAGCAGTTACCTTCAATTCCTACGATTCTTACTTATTTTAAACTTCACAGCACCTACACAAAAGATAAACTCAGATTATTCAACCTAATAATTTGTTTTCTAACTCATAACTATTGCGTGAAATGAAATATTAGTTAGCCTTGAATGATTCATTGAAGGAGTGAAACTATGTTTAAGCGTAAAATAATAACAACAACGGGTGCTTTGTTTAGCTCATCGCTGTTATTGGTCTCGGCAGCTCATGCCACAACACCTCAATACAAAGATCAACAAGCTTTGCATGATATTGCAAATGCAGTTTCAAAAACGCGTATAGAACAAGATATACAAACGCTGGTTGATTTTGGTACTCGTCATACTCTCTCTGAGACGAAATCTGATACCCGCGGCATTGGTGCTGCACGACGTTGGATCAAGTCTGAATTTGAGGCAATTTCTAAAGCTTGCGGAAATTGCCTGGAGATTATCGAAGTAAAAGACACTATTTCCGGTGAAAAGCGTATTCCAAACCCGGTAGAGGTTGTCAATATTGTGGCTATTCAGCGCGGCCAAGTTGATGCAAATCGTATGGTTATGATGTCGGGTGATATTGACTCGAGAGTCTCTGATGTAATGGACTATACCTCGGACGCACCCGGTGCAAACGATAATGCATCCGGTGTAGCTGGTGTGCTTGAATCAGCGCGAGTTTTATCAAAGTATAAATTTAATGGCTCAATTGTTTATGCAGCCCTTTCTGGTGAGGAACAAGGCTTGTTTGGCGGTAAAATTTTAGCTAAATACGCACAAGAGCATAACTGGCGTGTTCATGGCGTTTTAAACAACGACATGATTGGTAACTCAACGGGAATCAATGGCGTAACAGATAACACAACTGCACGTATCTTTTCTGAAGGCACCCGTGTTATCGAAACCAAAGAGCAAGCCCATAAACGCCGTTTTACCGGTGGTGAGGTTGATTCTGCAAGTCGTAACCTTGCGCGTTACATAGATACAATCGCAGACCGCTATATTGAAAACCTAGATACTATGCTGGTATATCGCCTCGATCGTTTTGGCCGAGGAGGGCATCATCGTCCATTTAACGATGTAGGCTTTGCAGCTGTGCGTATTATGGAAACCAACGAAAATTATAACCAACAACACCATGACTTACGTACTGAAAATGGTATTACCTACGGTGACACCATTGATCATGTTGATTTTGCCTATGCAGCGAAATTAACGTCACTAAATGCAGTGACGATGGCATCAATGGCATGGGCGCCTGCACCACCAACGGGGGTCAGTATTTCAGGTGCTGTAAAGCCAAGTACAACCTTGGCGTGGCATGAAAGTGATGATCCAACTGTGGTTAGTTATAAAATCTATTGGCGTTATACCAGTGAGCCACAATGGCAATTTAGTCGTGATGTTGGCAAAGTCACCGAAGCAACACTGAAAAATATTGTTATCGATAACTACTATTTTGGTGTTGCTGCTGTGAACAAAGATGGAATTGAATCACCGGTTGTATTTCCTGGTGATGTTGGTGCATTTGAATGGCCAGACAAATCACCTAAATAGCAATCGTTAAATCATAGCGGACACCACCGAGTTCGCTATGGACTGCCGTAATACGCCAATTATGGGCTTCGACAATTTGTTTTACTATCGCAAGCCCAATCCCTGATCCTGATTGCTTAACTGTATTTAAGTCAGGCACTCTATAAAGGTGGTCAAAAATCTTTGTTAAACTTTCATCGCTCACGCCAGGGGCTGAATCTTCATAGCGGATCAATAGCTGTGTTTGGCTTTGGCTAATCGTTAAATTAATCTTACCGGGCTGATGCGTGTACTTAAGCGAATTACTGATTAAGTTTGCAAATAACTGTGAAAGCCTTGTTGCATCACACTCTAATGTTAATTCATCGGCTATGTTTTGTGTGAATCCCACTTCAAATTGATCCAGCTGGATCACCATATCTGCGTGTAAACTTTGGAAATACTCAGCAGCATTAATTGCTGTTAGCTTGAGCTGAAAACTACTTTGTTCTAAAAGAGATATTTTATTTAAATCAGCAACTAAGGTCGCCATGTCGGTGATTTTTTGGTTGAGCTTTTCGTAGGTAAGCTCATTAAATTGAATAAGACCAGCTTGCAGAGTTTCAAGGTGTAAGCGCAACCCTGTTAATGGACCACTTAGTTCGTGGGCAACTTGTGATAATAACTTACTACGTTGGCTGATTTGTTTATCTAGATAATTCCGGCGTTGTTCAATCAGTTGTTTTCTTTGTTTTACTCTTAATAATGCAATGCCCATTACAGCTAAAAGCAAGCTAAATAATAAAATGCTGTATAAGATTGTTTGACGCTGTGAGGCTATGGCTTGGCTTTTTTCATGGTCTTGCAGTTTTAAATTTTGAATGGCCAAATCTCGGTCGCGAATAGCAATTGAGTTTTGTAACTCTGCTAAACGTTGATTGTAGTTGTTATGGGCAAAGTTTTTTTCAAGCTTCGTGATAGTGCGTTGATACGACAATGCTTGTTGATAATCAGCTTGCTGTTGTGCAACTGTAATTAGATGTTCAAGGGCAAGGATCTGCTTTTGCAGCCTATTTTTTTGATTACTTAATTGAAAGGCTTGCTGTGCATAATGTTTAGCTTGTTTAAGCTCAGTCGAGCCAATGTATAGTTTTGCTAATGTCAGTAACACATCAGTATATAAGTGATCGTCTTCTTTCAGTTCAGTGATTACTTGTTTTTCAATTGCTAATGCTTGATCAGCTTTATCAATTTCAAGCAAATTTATTGCAATATTATGCTTAGCCCAAGCGGTATTTCTTGTGCTGTTATAACTAGCAAATACTTGCTGAGCCTCTTGTGCGTATTCAAGTGCTTTAGTGTAATTGTGTAGCCCATATTCGCATTGTGATAACTTAACTAAGCTATGTCCGATATCTGAAAGTGACCCCGTTTGTCTATCAAAACTAAGCGCTGTAATAAACTCGCTCTTTGCTTTTTCGTATTGGCCTAAATCTAAATAACTTTGCGCAATCGAATAGGTTATGCCTGCTTGTAATGAAATAGACGGTGACATCTGCTGAACTAGCTCACGGCGTTTTAGTTTATACTCCAGAGCAAGCGTTAACCTGTCTAACTGCTCAAGATTACGTGAGTAACCATGGTAGAGCATTTCTTTTTGCTTTAAGGTTAATTCGCGATTGTTGTCGTGAATATAAACCTCAAGCAAGTTCAAGGCGGCTTGATACTCACCAGCATTATGATAGGCACTGACAAGGCTCGCCACGGCGTCAATTTCATAATCGCTAAGTTGCAAACGCTGAAATAGCGCGACATTTTGTTGAGATAACGAAATTGCGGTTTCTAAGTCACTTTTTCTGTAGGCCAGTCGTGCTTTAGCAAGATACAACTCGCTGTATATAGGGGAGTCGTTTTTGTATTTTGGGCCTGCTTCAAGCTCATCTATTATTGTTTGCGCCTGCTGAAACTGCCCAAGCTGTATATGAACGTGAATTAATCTAACGTTAAAACTGATTCTTTCTGCAAGGCTTGCCGATTCTAAAAGTTGTTTATCGATACTTAATAAATACTCATATCGTTTTTGGTAATCACTGATTGCTCTGGCTTCGTCAATATGGTTTTGCAATGATGATGCAAAAGCACAGTTCATTGATAAGGCAAAATACAGAAAAACAGCGGCTTTAAGTTTCATAGTAGGGTTTATTATTTTTTTAAATCCCAACTAGTCTAGCATGTCATACTTTTAAATGGGAATGATTTGCTTTTATAGCTAAAAGGAATTGCATTATGCAATTATTCTTCTCGCAACTTGCGAATAATATTGGCTAGATTTTTATAACGCATTGTTAAAAGGCAATTTATTTTTTGGAATGGTTGCTGCTTTAAGTAATTACACACCCAAAGGAGAGTGTAATTATGAAAATTAACATGTTCATTTACTTAACAGCGGCACTTGCTAACGGCTTGGTAAGTGCAGCACCATTTGAGCAGTGTCCAAGTAAAGCATTTTTAATTCAGGGTTCGCCCGCACAGATGTATGGTGTTGATTTAGTATCTGCGAAAACGACAGTGCTTGCAGCAGCAATGGATTTTGCAAGCGAAGCTAATAACGACAGTGTTAATGCGGTGGGCTTTAATTACCAAGACCAATACATGTATGGTTTTAGTAAGCAAGCCCCTAAAAGTGTGGTACGCATAAATAACCAATACAAGCTAGAGCGTTTAAATGTAAGCGGCTTACCAGATACGAACTTTTATGTGGGTGATATTTTAGTTGATGAGCAGCAAAAGAAGGCAGTGTATTACTTATATCATCCACGCTTTGGCCTTTACGCCATTAATTTAACAGCACAAAATGAACAATACCAAGCTGAATTAATTCCAGGCTCTGCTAACTGGAATCTCTCTATTTATGACTTTGCATTTCATCCGCACAGTACTCTTCTTTACGCTGTTGAATCAAACGGCGACTTATATGAGATCAACGTTGAAAATGGTGGCCCTGTTTTTATTACAAATCTCGACATTGCAGGTGATACAGGCGCCAATGGTGCAGCTTACTTTGATTTGCAAGGACAGTTTTATTTTAGTAACAATCGAAGCGGTAAAGTCCATAGGGTTAATTTAAACATCAGCCCTGTGTCGGGTTATACACCAACTGCGTCTGTGTTTACATTGGGCCCTACATCTAACCAAAATGATGGGGCACGTTGTGCTATAGCAGAGGTAAAAGTTACAGATAACTCGATTGATTTTGGTGATGCGCCTAGACCTTATCAAACAACGTTAGAAGATAGCGGTGCAAGACACTTGTTCGATCCTAATGAAGACCAATCTAACCTTGTTTATCTCGGTGCAAGTGTTGATGGAGAAAACCTAAACACTGCCAGTGATCTTCTCCAGTCATCAGTAGATAGCTCTGACGATGGGGTCAAGTTTGTAACTGATTTTGTTGCCGGCTCAACAAGCCAAATTATTGTCACATCACCAAATGATAATGGCTATTTATATGCTTGGTTTGATTGGGACCAAAATTACCAGTTTGATGCAGACGAAATCACAGTGAGTAAATATCGCCTTAATCAAGGGGATAACAGTGTTCTTGTTGATGTACCAAGTAATGCTGTTATGGGGGCAACATGGGCACGTTTTCGGGTTACAGACGGTAGCGAAGCAAATCCAATAACTGCAACAGGCGGGGTTACAGGCGGAGAAGTTGAAGACTATCCTATTAATACCTACGGTAGTCTTGCTTACCCAAGTGAGAATGGCTGGGTAACTCTGGCTTATGAAGACCAATGGCCCTTCGCTGGTGATTATGACTTTAATGATTTGGTTATGAATTACCGTACAAAGTTGATTGATAAAGATGGACAAGCGCTTGGTTATAAAATAGAAGGAGATCTTGTAGGAATAGGTGCTACTTTTCATAACGGGTTTGCAGTTCGCCTTTATCAATCTAGCCCCAGTGGTATAAACAAACGCATTTTACGCAGTCAAATAGACCAAGCATCAATCAGTTTAATCATTAATGGCGAACAGCAAACACATACGATCCTTGAAGAAGGAACAGAAGACGCAATTTTTATTGTGATGCCAGATACATGGGCTTATGCAAGTAAAGATTCTAGCTGTAGTTTTTTCAGAACAGAAGCGGGTTGTAACATTAATAATAAAGTTAGCTTCACTTTAAGTGTGTCATTAAATACTTATATAGCGAGTGTTGATGCACCTAAATATACACTGGATCCATTTATTTTTGCGGCAGAAGGTCATTACCACGGTACTTTTTTAGATGGCTTGAATCCTCGCGGATGGGAGGTGCATATTAAAAACCAACCGCCGACAGAAAAATTTAATCAAAGCTTGTTTTCTTTAGTAGGCAGTGATGATGCAACTAATACTCAGTTTGGGTATTACTTCCAAACGCCATCTGGATTACCTTGGGCCATTGAAGTGGGGTCGTCATGGGCGCACCCAAAAGAAAGTGTTGATATAACCCAAGCCTATAGTGAGTTCCAAACATTTGCTGAATCTGATGGCAGAGAAAGTCCAATGTGGTTTAACAATGCAACAACATCTAAAGTGATTTCGGGAGCACAGTAGCCATGAAACATCTATTAATTACAATGATTTGTTTAATTCTTACAGCGTGTGGTGGTGGCGGTGAAGGTGATGCTGTTAATGAAAACTCAAATACTTTGGCAACATCGGCAACAACCGCCACTACAGAAAATGAAACAGCAACTGAAACAACAGTACAAACGGATACAATGACTGATTTAACTATTTCTCCAACGTTTGATTTGTCTAGTAAAGTGTTACTTTATGTTGATGTTGATATAAATATGGGCAATCCACGTGCGTATATAAATATCTGCCTTAAAGGTGAGGATAACAAAGCGGATTACTCCGAATGTTTGTTACGCTCTTCACTTGTCGAGAGTAAGTTGAATTCGGATATTATGCTTGCAAACTCAGCGGTTGAGCTAGTGGCTGAGATATGGTTTTACGATGGCCAGCATGAACCAATGCGCTATTTTTGGCACTTTGATGCTTCGCAAGAGTCTCAACGGTTTGCGATTCGTTAAACTAAGTGATCGTTTAAGGCTGTTTAGAAGTTTAATAGTAATTAGGTGAATACAATATTTTCAATAGCTTGAGGAGTTAATATGCAATATCTACAAGATGTACTTAACCAAGTAAAGGAAGCAAATGCAAACGAACCTGAGTTTTTCCAAGCTGTTGAAGAGGTATTTCACTCGCTAGAACAGGTTGTGCAAGACGGGTCCGATTTTCAAAAACAGGCAATATTAGAGCGATTAGTTGAACCTGAAAGGCAAATTATTTTTCGAGTACCTTGGCATGATGATAAGGGCAATCTTAGAGTAAACCGTGGGTATCGAGTCGAATTTAGTTCATCACTTGGCCCCTACAAAGGCGGTTTGCGATTTCATCCAAGCGTGAATCTAAGTGTCATTAAGTTCTTAGGTTTTGAGCAAGTTCTTAAAAATGCACTAACAGGGTTACCTTTAGGTGGAGCGAAGGGCGGCTCAGACTTTGATCCTAAAGGTAAAAGCGACAATGAGATCATGCGCTTTTGTCAGTCATTTATGACTGAGCTTTACCGTCACATTGGCGAAAATACAGATGTACCAGCCGGTGATATCGGAGTTGCTGGTCGGGAGATTGGTTACTTATTTGGCCAGTACAAACGAATCACCAATCAGTTTCAAGGTGTGCTGACAGGCAAACCTGAAATAATGGCGGGATCTGCTTTGCGAACAGAAGCGACTGGTTACGGAGTAGCGTATTTTTTAAGTGCTATGCTTGATGCCAAAAATGACTCATTACGTGGTAAACGTTGTTTAGTATCAGGCGCTGGTAATGTGGCGCTCTATTTAATGGAAAAACTAGCGCAGCATGACGCGGTTGTGCTTACCTGTAGTGATTCGCAAGGCACCCTATACTGCAAAAATGGATTAGATGTTGAGTTAGTCAAACACCTAAAACAAGAAAAAGGTGCGAAGCTTCGTGATTATTTAAATGAACACCCAGATGCTGAATTTACCCCTGTAAATCAGTACCCGAGTGATGCCCATCAAGTGTGGCAATATGAGGCTGATATTGCTTTACCATGTGCAACACAGAACGAAATAACTCAAAAGGATGCAAAAGCACTTGTTTCAAACGGCTGTATGACCGTGTGTGAGGGCGCTAATATGCCAACGACTGCAGACGCACTTGCTGTCTTTAAAGAGCATGATGTTTACCTAGGGCCGAGTAAGGCTGCAAACGCTGGTGGAGTTGCGACCAGCCAATTTGAAATGGCTCAGAATGCCAGTATGCAGAAATGGCGCCAACAGCAGGTCGATGAAAAACTTCAACAAGTTATGAAAGAAATTTTTGATCGAGTATCATCAACTGCAAAACAATACGACCATGAAGGTGATTTATTGTTAGGGGCTAATGTTTCAGGGTTTGAACGTGTTTCACAGGCTATGATCAAACAAGGCGCTGTTTGATATCACACACTGCTAGCGCAAACCTTAAAATAGTTGACCATAACTCCACCAAATAGTCGATTGGGCGTTAGAGGTCAATAGTACTGCAAATAAGTTAAATTGAATTAAACGAGTTAAAGCTCAGCATGGCTGAGCTTTAATACTGAATGCTTACGAAAATGCGTTTTCTTTAAGAAGCTCTTGCATTTGCTCGCGCATTTTAAATTTCTGCAATTTACCAGTTACAGTCATAGGGTATTCTTCAACGAAGCGAATGTGCTTTGGTACTTTAAAATAGGCCAGCTTATCTTGTAGGAAATCACGTATAGCATTTTCATCAAGCACTGCGTCATCTTTAGGTTGGATCCACGCACAAACTTCTTCTCCATACTTTTCATCACTTATACCAAAAATAGCGGCATCTTGAATACCCGGGTAACTATAAAGCACTTCTTCTATTTCGCGAGGGTATATATTCTCACCGCCGCGGATGATCATATCTTTAATACGACCAACAATAGCAACAAAGCCTTCTTCATCCATTACACCTAAATCACCGGAGTGTAACCAACCTTCGTTATCTATGGTGGCATTGGTTTTCTCTTCATCATTCCAATAACATCGCATAATGCCTGCACCACGGCTGCAAACTTCACCAGGAACACCGATTTGTTGAATATCCCCAACTTCATTAATAATTTTAACTTCTGTATGTGCTAGTGCACGCCCTACAGTCGTCACTTGCTTTTCAAGAGGTGAGTCAGTTTCAGTTACATTGTTGATAGGGCTACACTCAGTTTGACCATAGCCTATTACTACTTCTTGCATATGCATTAATGAGTGAACTTTACGCATCACTTGTTCTGGACATGTCGAACCGGCCATGACGCCTGTCCGTAAACTTGAAAGGTCATAATTGCTAAACTCTTTTAGTTCAAGTTCAGCGATAAACATGGTAGGAACACCATGTAAACCCGTGCAGCGCTCTTTTTCTACCACCTCTAGGGTTGTTTTAGGGTCAAAAGAATCTCCTGGGAAAACAGCTGTAGCCCCTTTACTTATACAAACCAAGTTGCCTAGTACCATACCAAAGCAATGGTACAAGGGCACGGGGATACACAACTTATCTTGATGAGTAAGCTTCATCGCTTCGGCCATTAAAAAGCCATTATTTAGAATGTTCTTATGGGATAAAGTGGCTCCCTTGGGGTTACCCGTGGTACCTGAAGTAAATTGAATATTGATATCCTGATCGCAATGCAAAGTGGCAGCGATAGCATCAAGCTCAAGTTTATGGGCATCTGTAGGGCGTTCCATTACATCAGTAAAGCTATACATACCAGGAGATTTTTTGTCGCCAATTCGAATAATATTTTTTAAATGCGGTAATTTTTTTAGGTTTAATCCATCTGCAGGTAAATGGCTTAATTCAGGTGCAAGTTCATTAAGCATTTCAATATAGTTACTAGACTTAAATTGACTTGCAGTGATCAACGTTGAACATTCAACACTATTTAACGCGTATTCTAATTCACTCGGACGGTAAGCGGGGTTAATACAGACCATAATGGCACCAATTTTTGCTGTTGCGAATTGGGTTAGACACCACTCAATATTATTTGGTGACCAAATACCAACTCTGTCTCCCGGTTTAACCCCTAATGATAATAACCCCATTGCTAATTGGTTAATTTGTTGTTGGTATTCTTTGTAGGTAAGACGAATATGTTGATGATGAACCACAATAGCAGGGTGGTCAGGGTAATTGTCGACAATATTATCAAGATACTGACCAATAGTCTGTTCGATTAAGGGTACATCAGTGCAACCTTTAAAATAGCTTTTCGAAAGTGGAAGATTATTGTTTGGTGTGTTCTTTGTCTGCATTGTTTTCTCCGTGTCCGGCTAGTTAGTTGTCATGGACTTGATGCAATGCGTAATGAGGTAATCAAGAATTTGATTCTCAAAACGTGCGTTCGTATCTAACTAAACACAGATTGTCGACAAAGAAAAGTTTTTTAAGACTAATGTATATGTTGGTTTTTTATGAGTAATACTTAATGGGCAATAAAAAACGTGCCGTAGCACGTTTTATTGGAAGTTATTGTTCGTCTTGTTTGTAGGTTTTGCGCATAAGGTAAACGTAGGCGCTAATAAAAGCATTTTCTTGAAATTTCTTTAACCCAGTATCTTCGAAATCAATAGGAATTGGATTACGTTTAAGTTGCTCTTTAATTGTCGTTGCACTAAAAATTTGTACATCTAACTCGTCAATAAGCTGAATAGCAGTTTCCATTTTAAACCCTTTAGCACTGCCAGCAAATTTCCCTTTTGGTTGACGCTCTTTAATTGCAACAGAGTCAATTTGGTAATCTTGCATCAACTTCCTAAAATCAAACTGAAACTTACGCATTACTTCAGTGTCATTGCCATCACCTAAAGTGAAGCGTGTTTGTCTGACATCACGGATATCAAATACGTCATTGTCTTTGGTTAAAATACACAGTAGTACATCACTACCCGTAATTTCTACACCGCATGTTCTCATGGTCATTCTCTAAATAACTTAATTTGCGCAATTATAGCAAGTAACGTCATGAAAAACAGTTGCTTTAAAAATGAATTTTTATAGCAATTGCACTGTGGTCACTGACACTGATGTCTTCAGTTGATTGTGTAGGGTTTAAATGCGCTGCATAGCTTTCATATTCCAGCAGTTTAACCTTAGACATCTGGCAGTCAGGATTAAAGTGAGCAGAGGCCAATATATAATCAAGCACATTCCCTTTGCCATGAAAGTAATGACTAAACGGTTTTTCTTGTTGCTGATGAAATGCCGCACTGAACTCATAGCTATCTGTTAACCCAACAACGGGTTCATTGTGCTCAATGCAGGGTTCACAGCGGGTAGGGTGAAAGCCTTGTGTCATAAACGAAAGGGTTGGGCTGGTAAGTGAATCATTAAAATCCCCCATTACTAGCGTGGCGCATTGCTTTTCTCGTTGAGTTTTTAAGGCATCATAGTAAACAATCGATGCCTCTAGCGAACGAGATATCTGTGATTGCATAGCCCCAACTGTTTGGTGTAGTAGTTGTAAAAGTGGATCTTCAAGATTATGAATATTTAATATATGTGCCATAGACTGCACACGTTGTGATTTAAAATGCACAACATAACAGCATACATCGCCAAACTCAGGGAATGAAAACAAGCATTTTATTGGAGTACGGTTAAATTTAAATTCATTTTGATTATTTAAGTACTCAAGCATCTCTGGGCATGGGCTTAATGCTTCAGCTTTTTTAAATGGAAACTTACTGGCGATTGCAACAATTGGGTTAAATAAAACTTGTGGGTATAGGGCATCTTGAGAAGGAGAATCCACAGTTTTAAAATAGTCGTAGCCCGCTTCTTTGCACTGTACCTCTAAAGCATGAGCGCTAAACACTTCTTGAAAAGCAACAACATCGGCGTTTGTAGTTGATAAAAAGTTAGCGACAAATTGTTGTTTTTGTTGCCATTGAGTATTGTTGTAACGTTCGTGTAACTGATAAAAGGAATAGGGCGGCGCAGTATAATTTAGCAAGTTTAACGTAGCAAACTTGAGCGTATGCATGTGTGGCATTATGGTAACCTTCGAAGTACAGACCTCCTAATTATGAAATGAGTTAAGTAATTGTCAATTTGCTCGCATAACTACTTGTATTTAAGTGCTTGAGCAGCGACAATGGCCGCTTGTATTTGCGAAGACTCAGTAAATACATGCTTAATTAGCAATGCTTATTCGTAAAAGCGTTGCAGAGTTATTCAATTTTTTAAAAAATACTACATGTGATGCATTGTAGGCATCACCACTGTATAAGGATTTATAATGCCAGTTATTACCCTCCCTGACGGCAGTCAGCGTAGTTTTGAAAACCCAGTAAGTACTTATGATGTTGCAAGCGATATCGGTCCAGGTTTAGCTAAAGCAACCATCGCTGGACGTGTTAATGGCACACGTGTAGATGCATGTGACTTAATTACTGAAGATGCGCGTTTAGAAATTATCACAGCAAAAGATGAAGACGGCTTAGAGATTATTCGTCACTCTTGTGCGCACCTTATTGGTCATGCAGTTAAGCAACTTTTCCCTGAAGCGAAAATGGCTATCGGTCCAACCATTGATAACGGTTTTTACTATGATATCGATATGGATCATTCTTTAAGCCAAGATGATTTAGATGCAATTGAAAAGCGTATGCTTGAACTTGCTAAAACAAACTACGATGTGGTTAAAAAGACCGTAAGCTGGCAAGAAGCGCGTGATACATTTGAAGCACGCGGTGAAACTTACAAAATGGAAATCCTAGACGAGAACATTGCAAAAGATGACCGTCCTGGTTTATACCATCACGAAGAATACATCGACATGTGTCGTGGTCCACACGTACCAAACATGAAATTCTGCCAACATTTCAAAATCATGAAAGTGGCAGGTGCCTATTGGCGCGGTGATTCAGAAAACAAAATGCTGCAACGTATTTACGGCACAGCATGGGCGGATAAAAAGCAACTTAAAGCATATTTAAAACGCTTAGAAGAAGCTGAAAAGCGTGACCACCGTCGTATTGGTAAAGCACTTGACTTATGGCACTGGCAAGAAGAAGCGCCAGGTATGGTATTTTGGCATAACGATGGCTGGAGTATTTACCGTGAGCTAGAAGACTTCGTTCGTGAAAAACTACGTGAGTATGATTACGAAGAAGTAAAAGGCCCATTGATGATGGACCGTGGTTTATGGGAAAAATCAGGCCACTGGGATAAATACGCAGATGCAATGTTCACAACTGAATCTGAAAAGCGTGAATATGCAATTAAACCAATGAACTGCCCAGGCCACGTACAAATCTTTAATCAAGGTTTAAAATCGTACCGTGATCTACCATTACGTATGGCTGAGTTTGGTTGTTGTCATCGTAATGAACCATCAGGCGCTTTACACGGTTTAATGCGTGTACGTGGCTTTACCCAAGATGATGCACATATCTTCTGTACAGAAGAGCAAATCATGGATGAAGTATCATCATGTATCAAAATGGTTTACGATACATACGAGACGTTTGGTTTTGAGAAGATTGTTGTAAAACTATCAACTCGTCCAGAAAAACGTATCGGTGAAGACGCAATGTGGGATAAAGCTGAGTTAGCGTTAGCCGATGCATTAAAAGCGAACAACATTGAATTTGATTACCTACCAGGTGAAGGCGCATTCTATGGCCCTAAAATCGAATTCACGCTTTATGATTGCTTAGACCGCGCTTGGCAATGTGGTACTGTACAGCTAGACTTTGCATTACCAGGCCGTTTAGGTGCGACTTATGTTGCAGAAAACAACGAACGTCGTACACCAGTGATGATTCACCGTGCTATATTAGGCTCGATTGAGCGTTTTATCGGCATTCTAACTGAAGAATACGCTGGATTGTTCCCAACATGGCTTGCACCAAAGCAAGTTGTGATTATGAACATCACCGATAAACAAGCTGATTATGTGCAAGAAATTGTACAAAAATTAAATAAACTTGGAATTAGAGCCGCTGCTGACTTGAGAAATGAGAAGATTGGCTTTAAAATCCGTGAACATACGTTAAAACGTATTCCATATTTACTTGTTGTTGGCGATAAAGAAGTTGAACAACAAGAAGTGGCAGTACGCACTCGCACAGGTGAAGACCTAGGCAAATTTAGTGTTGATGATTTCATTGCAAAAGTAAGCGAAGAAATTAAAAATCGACAATAAATCATGAGCGTGTAGGGCAAAACAAACAGCCAACTACACGCTTTTTATTTTATATTCTTGGAGGATCGTACCATTAGAGGCGGCAAGAAAGGGCAACAAACAGCTCAAAAAAATCGTATCAACGAAGATATTACAGCTAAAGAAGTTCGTTTAATTGGCATCGACGGCGAGCAAGCTGGCATCGTGTCATTAAAAGAGGCGCAAGCTATCGCTGATGATGCGGGTGTAGATCTTGTAGAAATCAGTCCTAATGCTGAGCCACCTGTTTGTAAGGTTATGGACTACGGTAAGTTCATCTTTGAAAAAAGCAAAGAACTAAAAGAACAAAAGAAAAAGCAAAAGCAGATCCAGGTTAAAGAAATCAAGTTCCGTCCAGGTACGGATGAAGGTGACTACCAGGTTAAGCTTCGCAACTTGCGTAAGTTCTTAGAAGCGGGTGATAAAGCTAAAATCACCATCCGTTTCCGTGGTCGTGAAATGGCTCACCAAGAAATTGGTATTGAATTATTAAACCGTGTTAAAGCCGATTTAGAAGATGTTTCACAAGTTGAATCATTCCCTAATCGTGTTGAAGGTCGTCAAATGGTTATGATGATGGCCCCTATTGCTAAAAAGCAATAAACAGGTTATATTACGCACCGATTTTATTTCAGGTCTGCAAGTAACAGTTTACTGTTCACCTGAAATAACCGGTTTAAAGTAAGGTTGCAAAGCAATAGCAATGAACCTTCACCGGATTATGGCAGTAAGTTAGGCCTTATAAAGTAGAGCTATTTTATATATCTCTCGCCTGCTTGCTAATGTTTTAAGCAATACATTTGGAGTTATTGCAATGGCTTATAAGCTAAAAACTCACAGAGGCGCGGCTAAGCGTTTCAAGAAAACTGCTTCAGGCGGTTTCAAGCGTAAACAAGCGCATCTTCGTCACATTCTGACTAAGAAAACTTCTAAGCGTAAATTACACTTACGTCCTAAGATGATGGTTCATAAGAATGACCATGGTCTAGTTTCACGTATGTTACCATTCGCTTAATAGGAGTCTTCAGAAATGGCAAGAGTTAAACGCGGTGTTATCGCACGTGCACGTCACAAAAAAGTTTTAAAACAAGCTAAAGGTTACTACGGAGCACGTTCACGTGTTTACCGCGTAGCTTTCCAGGCAGTTACTAAAGCGGGTCAATACGCTTACCGTGACCGTCGTGCTAAGAAACGTACTTTCCGTCAACTTTGGATTGCACGTATCAATGCAGCAGCTCGTCAAAACGGTCTTTCATACAGCCGTTTTATCAATGGTCTTAAAAAGACATCTGTAGAAATCGATCGTAAGATCCTTGCAGATATCGCTGTTTACGACCAAGTTGCATTCGCAGCGCTTGTTGCAAAAGCAAAAGAAGGCCTAGCGGCTTAATTTCGCTTTTAATACAGTTTAAAAAGGAGCCTAGTGCTCCTTTTTTTGATCCTGAAAATCACTCATTACTTCATTATAGATGCTAGCTAGCATGTCATTTGCTCCATTTTTTTGTTGAATCACCGCAGTTTACGCAATCCATAATAATTAGTTGGTATAATTTCAGGTATTAGAATAAGTTCCGCACTTGAGAGTGATATGTTTGCGAGTTTAGTGTTTTTATCTGCTGTAGTAACGTTAGACAGCCACTTACCCCCATTAATGCCATGGCACGGAAACAGTGTGTCATTACTACAAGAAAAAGGGCCATTAACGACAGAGTTCGAGTTAAGTGATGGTACTTTGTCTCCTAATTATGATGAGACAATGGCATTTGTTGACCGTTTAGTTGCAGCTAACCCAACTCAATTTAAATTAAAGACCATCGCTACTAGTAGTGCAGGTCGTGCAGTGAAAATGTTAGTCGCAAATGAGCAGGGGTTATTTGATGCAGAGCAGCTAGTTGCAGACACTAAACCTACGATTTTTATTCAAGCGGGCATTCATAGTGGCGAGATTGACGGCAAAGATGCCATGTTTATGCTGCTACGCGATATTGCCACGGGTAAACGTCGCGATATCTTGAGCAAAGTTAATATTCTGTTTATACCGATTTTAAACGTAGACGGTCACGAGCGCAGTAGTCAATATAACCGTATTAATCAGCGTGGCCCAGTAGAAATGGGTTTTAGAACAAACGGTCTAAATTTAAACTTGAATCGTGATTACACAAAGCTTGATACCCCAGAAGTTCGTGGTGTGATGAAGGTGATCAATCAGTTTAAGCCAGATTTATACGTTGATGTTCATGTAACCGATGGTGCTGATTATCAATACGATGTCACGTATGGCTATAACCCTGTATTTTCAAGTGAATCACCAAGTGTATCTGAGGCATTAGATAATCTGTTTAAGCCTGTAATAGATGCGAAGCTTGAAAAGGCAGGGCATATTCCTGGTCCTCTCGTATTTGTTATGGATAAGCGCGAATTTAAGAAAGGGCTAGCTGGCTGGGTTGCCACACCACGCTTTTCAAATGGCTGGGGTGACTTGCGTTCATTACCGACGATTTTGGTTGAGAACCATTCATTAAAGCCCTATAAGCAGCGCGTATTAGGTACTTATGTTTTCATTGATGGTGCAATTGATGCCTTAGCTGCAAACGATAAAGCACTAAATGAGGCGGTTAGAAAAGAGCTTGATTTCAAACCAACGCAATTAGTTGTTGAACGTGGATATGCAAAACAACCAGATACTATTGAATTTAAAGGGATTGCGTACAGTCGTTCTGAAAGTGCTCTTTCTGGTCAATCTGAGGTTAAGTATTTAGGTCAGCCTAAAGACTATGACGCGTTACCTATTTTTTGGCAAAAAGAAGTTAAAAAGACTGTTAATGTGCCAAGCGCGTTTTACATTCCACCTGCGTACAGTCACATTATTGAAAAGTTAAAGTTGCATGGTATTAAGGTTGATAAAGTTACTGAAAACGTATCTGTACCGTTAACTCAAGCAATTGTGAAAGATTACAGCTTTGCCAAAGCGCCTTTTGAGGGACGTTTTAGGGTTGATGCCAGCTTTGATTATACCAAAGTAGACAACCTAAATATGTTTGGTTGGTATAAAGTATCGACTGAGCAACCATACTCTGAACTTGCTACTCACTTACTGCACCCAGAAGCGCCAGATTCATTCTTTGCTTGGGGAGACTTCAATACCATTTTTCAGCGGACTGAGTATGTTGAAAATTATGCATTGATGCCTTACGCAAGACAAATGCTTAAAGAAAAGCCTGCCTTGGCGTTGGAGTTTGACCAAAAAATACGTGAGGACAAGCAGTTCGCAAATGACCCACAAGCGCGCCTAGATTGGCTTTATGAGCGTACGCCATTTTATGATCAAGCTTATTTAAAATACCCAATTTTTATGAGCTTTGAGCAATCTGAACAAGGACAGTAATATGAAAGTAGTGACAGTTCCGGTGACTGGTTTTGCACAAAATTGTCGTATTATAATTTGCACCGAGAGTAATCAAGCTGCATTAATTGATCCCGGCGGTGATAAAGAAAAACTTATCACTGAGCTGACGAAATTAAAATGTAAAGTGGTTGCGGTATATCTTACTCATGGGCATTTAGATCATGTTGGCGCCGCTAAAGAACTAGCTGAGCATTATGATGTTGAAATTATCGGCCCGCATATTGATGATCAATTTTGGTTTGATGCACTTCCTATGCAAGCACAAATGTTCGGTTTTGATGCTATCGAACCATTTTATCCTACTAAGTGGTTATGCCACGGCGATACGATAGAGGTGGGTCAACTATCGCTTTCTGTTCGCCACTGCCCAGGACATACACCAGGCCATGTTGTGTTTTACCATGAACAGTCACAGCAGGTAATTGTCGGCGACGTAATTTTTCAAGGTTCAATTGGACGTACTGACTTCCCTAAGGGTAATAGCAGTCAGTTAATTGAATCTATTCAGTCACAAATACTTACGCTGACTGATGATGTTGTTATCTTAGCGGGGCATGGTCCAAACACTACGGTAGGCCATGAGCGAAAAACAAACCCTTTTATAAGTGGTAAGTATGGCTAAAATTGCAATTTCATTGCATAAGTAGTAGAAAATAAGCAGACTGTTTTTTAAATCAGTTATATAATTTAACCCATAATCTTAAAGAAAAAGAAATAAAATGTCTCTTAACCAAGTAGATCGCCAAATTTTGGCATTATTACAGCAAGATGCTAGCTTATCAACGGCAGAGATTGCCGATAAAGTTGGTTTGTCTCAATCGCCATGTTGGCGTCGTATTGCTAAGCTTGAGCAAGATGGCTACATCAAAGGTAAAGTTGCTTTGCTTGATGAGAAAAAGCTTGGCTTTGATATGTTAGTCTATGCCCATGTTCGTTTATCAAATCACGGCAGAACAAACTTAGCTGAGTTTGAACGATTAATTATGAGCTATGACGAAGTCACTGAATGCTACAGTATGGCTGGTACAATGGACTTTATGCTTCGTATTATCTCTAAAGGTATTGAAGGCTATGAGCAATTTGTTCGCGATAACCTGTTAAACCTAGAGTTTGTACAAGAAGTTCATTCTAATGTCACTATGACGTGTGTTAAACGTAGTACGTCTTTACCACTTTAGTTTTTATTTACTACGATTGATAACAGTTAAAAACGGTTAGTACTTAACAGTACTGACCGTTTTGTTGTTAATAATTGTTAACTTTTCTGCTTTTTGCTAGAATTGCGCGCCTTGCCGAAACGTATTCACTACAAAGAGGAACTTAATGTTTAACTTACTCAGCAAAGCGCCAAGCTCTGCTAAAAATGATATTTTATCTGGCTTGACGGTCGCACTGGCATTGGTGCCTGAAGCTGTTGCATTCGCTTTTGTTGCTAATGTAGAGCCTTTAGTCGGTTTGTATGCTGCCTTTATTGTTGGTTTGATCACCGCTATTTTTGGTGGCCGTCCAGGTATGATTTCTGGTGCTACCGGCGCATTAGCCGTTGTAATGGTAAGTTTAGTATTAGATCACGGAGTTGAATATTTATTTGCGACCGTGCTTTTAATGGGCATTCTGCAGGTCTTAGCGGGTGTCTTTAAACTTGGTAAATTTATTCGCATGGTTCCGCATCCCGTTATGCTCGGCTTTGTTAATGGTCTAGCTATTGTTATTTTCTTAGCTCAACTTGGTCAGTTCAAAGTACCTGATGGCATGGGAGGGCAGCAGTGGATGGAAGGTCAAGCCTTGTATATTATGCTTGGCTTAGTGGCACTTACAATGGCAATTATCCATTTTTTACCTAAACTGACTACGGCTGTGCCTTCTTCATTAGTTGCAATTGTCACAGTTACAGGATTGGTAATTGGTTTTGACTTAGAAGCGCGTACCGTTCTTGATTTCTTAAAAGGTATGACGGGTAATGAGCAAGCAACTATTGCGGGTGGTTTACCACAATTCCACATCCCTATGGTGCCATTTAACCTAGAAACATTAAAAATTATTTTCCCTTATGCGCTTGTTCTTGCGGCAATTGGTTTAATCGAGTCATTACTAACATTAACCTTAATTGACGAAATAACAGAAACACGTGGTCACAGTAACAAAGAGTGTATCGGTCAAGGTGCTGCGAATATTACCTGCGGTTTCTTTGGAGCGATGGGCGGTTGTGCGATGATCGGTCAGTCAATGATTAATATCAACTCTGGTGGTCGTTCACGTTTATCTGGTATCAGTGCTGCATTATTGCTGTTAGCGTTTATTATTTTCGCTGCAAGTCTAATTGAAATGATCCCACTGGCTGCACTTGTCGGTGTTATGTTTATGGTTGTTCTTGGTACGTTTGAATGGGCAAGCTTTAAGATGATGAAGCGTGTGCCTAAGTCTGATGCCTTTGTGATTGTTCTTGTATCGGGTGTAACGGTAGTTACTGACCTTGCTATTGCGGTATGTGTTGGTGTTATTGTATCGGCACTGGTATTTGCTTGGCAGCATGCAAAACATATTTACACAAACAATTATATTGATGAGCAAGGCTCAAAAGTATACGAACTTCATGGTCCATTATTCTTTGGTTCAGTGAAAAACTTCGCTGAGTTATTTGATGTTAAAAATGACCCTGAAGATGTGATCATCGAATTTAAGCATAGCCGAGTAGCAGATCACAGTGCGATTGAGGCAATTGATAACTTAGCAGATAAATATGCTAAAACGGGCAAGAAATTGCACTTACGCCACTTGAGCCCTGATTGTATCCAACTTCTGCATAATGCGCGTGATTTAGTTGAAGTAAACGTGATTGAGGACCCGCATTATAAGGTAGCTTCTGATAAGTTAGCTTAAATAGACAATGTTTAAAAAGCGAAGGCGGCTGTCGTCTTCGCTTTTTTTATACCTGAATTATGCGTTAAGGCTATAAAAAATTAAGATAGGCGGCAGTGCTTTGTATAACAGTCTATCGGTATAATAACTTTAAGTTTGTAAGGTAACTTGATATTTTGAATTGGCAATCATTAGTTGATAATCGACAACGTTTTTTCTGGGTTTTGCAAATTGCAGGCTGGATAGGGTATGCGTTAGTTAATTACATCGGCTCTAAAGTATTTGAAATGCGTGATATTTACGTGTTTGTCATTGTATTAAATGCTTATGCTGGTTGTTTAATGACAGTGCCTTTACGCTACATGTATCGCAAAGTGTGGAATGCTTCGCCTTGGGTACTCATGTTAGTAGTATTTGGTGCCTCTTATTTAACGGGCACACTTTGGGCTGTAGTACAAAAATTTAATTTATGGGAGATATACCGCCATGGTTATCGCCCAAACGAGTGGTTTTATTACTTTCAGCAAGGTTTAGATTCAGTCTATATTATCCTTTGTTGGAGTGGATTATATTTTGGTATTAAGTATTACCAGTTATTGCAAAGTGAACGTCAAAAGGCTTTAAAAGCGACAACAATGGCTCACGAAGCACAACTTAAGATGCTACGCTATCAGCTTAATCCGCACTTTTTATTTAATACGCTTAATGCAATCTCTACACTTATTTTGGTTAAAGAGAATAAAGATGCTAATTTAATGGTGTCTAAATTAAGTGATTTCTTGCGTTATACACTCAATACAGATCCAATTAAAAAAGTTCCATTAGAGCAAGAAATTCATGCATTAATGCTGTACTTAGAAATTGAAAAAGTACGCTTTGATGAGCGTTTACAAATTAACGTTGATGTAAGCGAACAAGCAAAAAAAGCCTTAGTACCAAGTTTAATTCTCCAGCCGTTGATAGAAAACGCCATTAAGTATGCGATAGCACAACTCAACGAGGGCGGAGTCATTGATATTAAGGCACAAGTTTTTGCAAATGAATTATTATTGGAAGTAGGCGATAATGGTCCTGGCACTGAGCTTAAAAATGGTCAGCTTGTTAATTCTCAAGGGGTTGGTATAGCTAACACTCAGGATCGATTAAAAACACTTTATGAGAACAACTACTCGTTTGTTCTCTCTGACAATACGCCAAGTGGATTAAAAGTAAATCTGCGCGTTCCGTTTGAAAAGGCTGTTAAGAAATGAGCAAAATTAGAACTTTGATCGTTGATGATGAACCGCTTGCAAGGAAAGGCTTAGCCGTTCGACTTTCTGAATTTGAAGACATAGAAGTAATTCGTTTATGTAGCAATGGTCAAGAAGCAATAGATGAGTGCTTATCAGGGAATATAGAACTGGTATTCTTAGATATTCAAATGCCAAATATGAATGGTTTTGAAGTGGCCCGCGCTTTAAGCGAAAGTGTTAATCCATTGCCTGCCATTGTGTTTGTAACTGCGTTTGATCAGTTTGCGGTAAAAGCATTCGAGATTCATGCATTGGATTATATTCTTAAACCAGTCGATGACAACAGACTAAAACAGGCGGTAGAAAAAGTGCATACTTATTTAAAAACACAACAAGATAACGCCCATAAGAAGAAACTAGCAAGCTTTGTGGCTGGTATTACTGGCAACAATTGTGAAGAGATTTTGAAAAAGCTTGCGACAGGCGATAGCCTTGCAGATCGTCGTTATCCTGAATCACTGGCAGTAAAAGAGCAGGGCGAAATTGTTCGTGTTCCTGTTGTTACAATTCAATGGGTTGATGCTGCAGGTGACTATATGTGTTTACATTGCCAAGATGGCCAAACTCATATCTTACGTAAAACCATGAAAGAGCTAGAGCAAGAGTTAGATCCGCAACTGTTTGTTCGTGTTCACCGCAGTGCTATTGTTAACACCAAACAAATTAGTAAGCTCGTCACTCAGGTGAGTGGGGAGTACTTGTTAGTTCTCGATAATGGACAAGAGTTAAAAGTAAGCCGCAGCTATCGTGACAAAGTAAAAGCTGCACTAGCAAGTTAATAAGCTTTCATAATCAGTTAAAGACAAAAAAGGCGCAATCAATGCGCCTTTTTTAATCAGTGATTGCAACAGTTTAAACTGTCACAATCTTCATTGTATTGGTAGCACCAATAGTTTCCATCGCATCACCGTGAGTTAAAATCACAGTATCTCCGGTGCTTAAAGAACCAAGTTCTACTAATGTATTGAGTGCTTCGCGAACCATATTTTCATCTTCACATTTAGTTGAATCAAAAAACACAGGGTAAACACCGCGATACAATGCAGTTTGACCTAAAGTGCTAGCGTGACGTGATAATGAGTAAATTGGTAAGCCAGAACTAATGCGCGACATTAATTTAGCTGTGCTACCTGATTCAGTCAGTGTCACAATCGCTTTTACAGAATCAAGATGGTTGGCTGCATACATAGCAGACAGTGCAATTGACTCTGCATTAGATGAAAAGCGGCTATCTAAACGGTGCTTAGAAACGTGAGTTTCTTTTTGAGACTCAGCACCTAAACATACGCGGGCCATAGTAGCAACGGTTTCTTCAGGGTAGTCACCAGCTGCTGTTTCAGCAGATAACATTACTGCATCAGTGCCATCTAGAACCGCATTTGCAACGTCCATAACCTCAGCGCGTGTTGGCATCGGGTTATCAATCATTGATTCCATCATTTGCGTTGCTGTTACCACAGTACGGTTTAGTGAACGTGCGCGGCTAATAATTAGCTTTTGTTTACCAACAAGGGCAGCATCACCAATCTCAACACCAAGGTCGCCACGAGCAACCATAACAGCATCAGAAGCAAGTACGATATCATCAACTGCTTCAACTGTTTCTACAGCTTCTGCACGTTCGATTTTGGCAAGAAGCTGCGCGTTAGAACCAGCAGCTTCTGCTAATGAGCGAACATAGCGCATGTCATCGCCACTACGTGGGAATGATACTGCAATATAATCAACACCAATTTCTGTGGCTGTGATTAAATCTTCTTTGTCTTTCTCTGTAAATGCCGGAGCCGTAAGACCACCACCTAAGCGGTTGATACCTTTATTGTTAGAAAGTACACCACCCACAGTGACTGTGGTGTGAACTAAATGACCATCTACGCTATCAACAGTCAGTTGGATAAGGCCGTCATTTAATAACAGTAAGTCACCTGATTTAACATCGTTTGGTAACTCTTTATAATCGATACCTACAGCATTTACATCGCCTTGGCCTTTTTCCATTTTTGCATCTAAGGTAAATTTAGCGCCAACTGCTAAGTTTACTTTACCGTCTTTAAACGTAGATACGCGGATTTTTGGGCCTTGTAAATCAGCAAGAATTGCAATGTGCTTGCCTAAACGCTTTGCAATATCGCGAACTGCTTGTGCGCGGTCTTTGTGATCTTGTGCTACGCCGTGTGAGAAGTTCAAACGAACCACATTTGCACCTGCACGAATGATTTTTTCTAAGTTGTTATCGCGATCGGTTGCCGGCCCAAGTGTCGCAACAATTTTAGTGCGTCTTAGCATCAAATTCTCCTGTGCGCTTAAAAATATTAAGCGAATTGATGGTTATCTATTAAAATGTTGTGCTTATTTAATAGCATATAAATGAATCAAATTAAGCTTAATGCAGAATTCATAAGTAAAAAATCATTGTTTTTACGTATGAGTATCTGGCTCTTTGTATTAAATACAGAGTTTACAAAGCATTAATGACGCTATTATGACACCGGTGTCAGGTAGCGTCAATACACATACCTTTTTAAAGGGTATTATAAAAATCTGGTCCGATGCCCTTATTAATTTGATATACTAACCCCAGCTTGCTGCGTGCCTTTTATAGATTTATAGCAAGTTAGCTCGGAAGCTCGCATTTTTGGGCTGCTTGGGTATAATGCGCGCGTATTTATTTTGATTAACTAACCAATAGTTGTTACCGAGGAGGACACTAAATGCAAGTTGCATTAGTAGGGTTAGGCGTTATGGGTAAAAATCTTGCCCTCAACCTGATTGAAAAAGGGCTGACATTAGTAGCTTATGATAAAAACCCAGATGCGGGTGCCGAGTTACTAAGCTGTGCGAAAGCACTAGGTTTGGCAGACCGTTTACATATTGTGTCTGATTTAAATGATATGGTTAGACGCTTAGAGCCGCCTCGTTCGATTCTACTTTTAGTTCCTGCTGGTGAATTGGTTGATAAAGTATGTACAGAGCTTGCAGAAGCAGGCGTTGACTGTGATGACATTATAGTAGATTGCGGCAATAGTAACTATAAAGACGGCATAAGCCGTAAACTTAAATATCAAAACAAATTTGAATTTGCCACTATGGGTATTTCTGGCGGTGCCGAAGGTGCTCGTCACGGCCCAGCTATGATGGCAAGTGGTTCAGAGGGCGGCTGGGAGCGTGTTGAGCCGTGGTTTGAAAAAGTAGCTGCAAGCTATAAAGGTGAGTCATGCTTTGCCCGTGTAGGTCAATCTGCAAGTGGTCACTTTGTGAAAATGGTTCATAACGGTATCGAATATGCGTTAATGCAATTAATTGCAGAAATGTATCAATTATTGCGTTTAGGCACGAATCGTTCACCAAAAGAAGTTGCTGACATTTTTAATGAATGGTCTGAAGGCACATTAAATAGCTACTTACTGTCAATCTCAAGCCATATCTTGAGCCTCGAAACAACAGAAGGTGAACCGCTAGTTGATTTAATCGACAACAAGGTTGGCGCTAAAGGCACTGGTTTATGGACTGCGCAAAATGCGCTAGAGCTTGGTATTGCAGTACCATCATTAGTGGCAGCTGTTCAAGCACGTCACTTAACAAATACTTGTGATACGCATGCTGCTAAAGAAATGACTTACGCTGCTAAAGCAACTGACACAGTTGATTTAGACTTAGCGGAGCTAAAAGATGCATTCACTCTGGCAAGTTTACTTGCTTATCGTCAAGGTTTAGCACTTATCAAAGGTGCGTCACGCGCTCATCAGTGGAAAGTTGATCTTTCTAAAACGCTACAAACATGGCGCGCAGGCTGTATTATCCGTGCTGATTACTTAGACAACGTTGCTGAAGGTGTAGAATTTATTGATTCTATGCAGCGTGAGTCAGCAGCTTTACGTAAAGTGACAGGTGCAGCGGTTGCTTCTGGTCTTGCTTTCCCTGTATTAACAGCAACGCAAACTTACATTGCGACGTTAACAACACCAAGCAATGGTCACCTTGTGCAAGCACAACGAGATTACTTTGGTGAACATGGTATTAAAACCCACAGCGGTGAAATATGCCATTTAACTGACTTAGTTGAGATTGACGAAAAAGTTCGTTAATCATCAAAAAACTAAAAAAGGCACCAATTGGTGCCTTTTTTTAACGGCTTAACTCGCCGCGAAGGTTATCTTGCATCAAGTGTCGAATTGTTTCTACTTCAAGCTTTTGACTAAATAAGTAGTGCAACTTGGTCAAACAGGCTTCTAATGTCATATCATAGCCGCTAATAACACCGCAATTAAGCAAAGCATTCCCTGTGGCATAGCCGCCCATATTCACTTGGCCTTTTAAACATTGCGTTAAATTAACAATCACCATACCGCGATTACTTGCATCATTCAGAATATCTATAAATGCAGAGTCTTGTGGCGCATTACCCACACCAAAACTCAAGAGCACCAAGGCCTTTATATTGTCGTTTACTAAACTTTTTACCACTTCAGGGCTGATACCCGGATATAAGTAAAGTACACCAATAGGCTGTGGAGTAATATTGGAAACTTGCAGTGCATTATCAACGTAAGGACTTAGCTGGCCTTTGATAAGTTGAATATTAATACCTGACAATGCTAAAGGTTCAAGATTCGGAGAGGCAAATGCATCAAAACCATCAGCATGGGCTTTTGTTGCACGGTTACCGCGGAATAATTGGTTATTAAAGAATAGGCTTACTTCAGCAATAGGGTAATTAGCTGCTAAATACATTGCATTGAGTAAGTTGACTTGGCCATCAGAACGAAGCTGCGAAAGCGGAATTTGCGAGCCTGTGACAATCACAGGTTTTGTCAGGTTCTCAAACATAAATGACAGGGCAGAAGCGGTATAAGCCATAGTATCTGTACCGTGCAGAACCACAAAACCATCATAGTCTTGGTATTTACTTTTGATATCGTCAGCAATTAGTTGCCAGTGGGCAGGTGACATATCTGAAGAATCAATCAGTGGGCAATATTCGTGAATATCAAATAAAGGCATTTCGTCACGATTAAATTCTGCATTATTGACCACAGTTTCGGTTAAAAAACCTTCAGCCGGTACATAGCCTCGGCTCGATTTTTTCATCCCGATGGTACCACCTGTGTAGGCGATATATATACGTTTACGTTTCATAAAAAAGGCCCAGTTAAATAACTGGGCCTAGTATACCTAAAATTGAATTGCTAAGTAACTTATTGAATTACATTACACACCAAACAACGAGCGTATACGCCTTGTGGATCGTTGTAATCTTTAAGATTGTCAATTTCACTACTTAGTTGCTTGATCAGGCTCTGTAAATTAGCTTGTGTAGCCAATACTGATTGTGATGAATCAGACTTAGCAAAGAAGCTTTTAACTGCTGCTGTACCAAAGATATCTTGAAGCATTTGCTCTTGCGGTGTAAGCGATTGTTTGATCGTTTTAACATCTTAATGCTTAAGTTTAGCTAGTTCAGCGGCAGCTTCAATTGCATCTTGCTTGTCACCCAGTTTATCAACTAAACCAAGCTCTTTTGCTTGTGTTGCAATCCATACACGACCTTGAGCAATTTTATCTACTTGTTCAGGTGTCATATTGCGCGCTTCAGCCACAACATCTAAAAAGCGTTTATATGCATTTTCAACACTTAGTTGGATAATATCTGCCATTTTCTCATCAAGCGGTCGCGCAATTGAGAAGCCTGCAAGATCTGTTGTCGCAACACCATCTGAATATATACCCAGTTCAGCCATAGTATTTTCAAATGTCATGAACGTACCAAACACACCAATTGAACCTGTAATTGTGCTAGGTGCAGCCCAAATTTCATTGGCGGCTGAGGCAATCCAGTAACCACCCGATGCTGCTACCGAGCTCATAGAAGCAATAACAGGTTTACCAGCAGCTTTCAGAGCTAAAACTTCAGCTCGAATAACTTCAGATGCGAACATACTGCCGCCGCCTGAATCTATACGTAATACCACTGCTTTTACTTTGTCATCTAAACGAGCTTTACGAAGTAGGGCAGCTGTAGAATCACCGCCAATTTCACCGGCTTTGCGTTCGCCATCGACAATAGTGCCTTTAGCAACAACAACCGCTACTTTTTCAGTGATTGGGTTGTCAAATTCAACAGGTGGTTTTACCAATGATAGATATTCACGGAAACTGACTTGCTTAAAGGTCTTACCGGTTTCTTCTGCACCGACTAATTCAATCAGTTGCTGGCGAATTTGCTGTGATGTTTTTAAAGAATCAACCCATTGATTGTTCAAAGCGTACTGACCAGAGTTACCGTCAACGGCCTGCATTTTAGCTAAGTACACATCCATATCTTCATCAAAATTGCTTTCATCGAATGGGCGGCTTGCAGCAACATCTGTTTTATATTCATTCCAAAGTGCTGTTAACCAAACGCTGTTCGCTTCTTTTGCTGCATCAGACATGTCGTTGCGAATAAATGGCTCGACTGCTGATTTATAAGTACCAACACGGAAAATATGCTGTGTTACTTTTAGCTTTTCTAATGCTTCTTTAAAGTAAAGAGGGAACATGCCATAGCCTTCGATACTCACACCACCGTAAGGATGCATTGAGATTTCGTCAGCATGAGCTGCAATATAATATTGTGCTTGAGTGTAATAATAGCCTGTAGCAATAACTTGTTTACCAGCCGCTTTAAACTCATCAATAGCCTTAGTAATTTGCTTAAGTTTATTGATGTGTGCACTAGGCATTTTTTGTAGGTCAAGTAGCATTACAGTGATGCGATCATCATTGGTTGCTTCGTTGATAACTTCGATTACATCATCAAGTAAAATTTCTGATGGTGCTTCTTTGCCCATAGTTGCGTCATTAATCGCAGCTTCTACAGGATCAACGTAAGTTTTTTCTTCAACTATTGGGCCATTTAAGTTGAGGCGCAACACAGTTCCGTCTGCTACTTTTACTTTGTCTTCTTCACCTGTTATTGCAACGAAAAAGAGTATTACTAGTAATAAAAATAAAATGTTTAGGACTAAACGGCGGGAGAAGTTAATCCCAGTCCAAATGCCTTTAAATATCTTTGCTAGCAAAATAAATCCTTAATTCAATACAGCTTTGTAATGACTCATCTTAGCTTAGATTAACTTTAAATTTAACTGTTAAATAGTAACAGAGTGTTTAAAAAGACAATTTGCTACAGAATATTTACTAGCGAAAAGTTGATTATTCTAAGTTATTACCGCAGAATCTATTTCAAGTAGAGGTTCGACCAGTTAACGGGGCACACAATGTTAGAACAAAAATTACAATTAAAGCATACCGAACTTCGTAACCGTTTGGTTATGGGATCAATGCATACCGGCTTAGAAGAGGGATGGCACAACCGTAAACGCTTGCGCGCATTTTATGAAGCACGTGCAAAGGGTGGCACTGGATTAATTATAACTGGTGGTTACAGTCCAAATTTACGAGGTAAGCTATCGCCTTTCGCCTCAACGTTTAACTCGTTTTATGATGTGATTAAACATCGCGCATATACGGATGCAGTGCATCAACATGGCGGAAAAATTTGCTTACAATTATTACATGCTGGCCGTTATGCATATCATCCATTTAATCAAGCACCAAGTGCTATTCAAGCACCTATTAATCCTTATAAACCTAAAGAAATGTCGTTAGGCTCAATAAAAAAGACTATTAAAGACTTTGCAAACTCAGCAAAACTAGCTGAAAAAGCAGGTTACGATGGTGTTGAAATAATGGGGTCTGAAGGCTATTTGATTAATGAGTTCATGGCTAACCATACTAATAAACGTACGGATAGTTATGGAGGTAGCCTTGAAAATCGTATGCGTTTAGCTATTGATATTGTAAAAGCTGTTCGCGCTAAAGTAAGTGAAAAATTTATTATTGTATTTCGCCTATCTGTAATGGATCTGATCCCAAACGGCTCGACACCTGAAGAAGTTAAACAACAAGCGCTTTCACTTGAAAAAGCGGGCGTTGATATCTTTAACACGGGGATTGGTTGGCACGAAGCACGTGTTCCAACAATAGCGAGCATGGTACCACCGGGTGCCTTTAAAGAGGCATCAAAACGTTTAAAAGATACAGTATCGGTACCAGTAATCGCAGTAAACCGCATTAATACACCTGAAATAGCCAATGGTATTTTAGAGGCGGGTGAGTCTGATCTAATTTCGATGGCGCGTCCTTTATTAGCGGATCCTGAGTTTTTTAATAAATACGTAAATAACAAGTCAGAGCAAATCAATATCTGTATTGGCTGTAATCAGGGTTGTTTAGACCATGTATTTAAAAACAAACGTGCGACTTGCTTAGTTAACCCACAGGCTGCTTTTGAATTAGACTATAGCCTTGAAAAAGCGTCATCTTCTCGTTTAGTGCTTGTTGTTGGTGCAGGCCCCGCTGGTCTGGCTGCTAGTTGCTATTTAGCAGAAAAAGGTCATAAAGTGACTCTAATTGAGCGTAAAGAGCAGATGGGCGGTCAATTTAATTTAGCAATGCAAGTACCTGGTAAGGAAGACTTTAACCATACTCTTAATTACTTTACTAATGAGTTAAAACGCTTAAATGTTGATTTAAAGCTAGGCACTGAATTTACAGAAAACATGCTTAACCAATACGATGATGTTGTGTTTGCAACAGGTGTTAGACCTCGTGAAGCAAAAATAGAATGTAACGATGGCAAGCGTGTGTTTGCCTATGATGAAGTGATCCGCGGTGAGGTAGAGCTCGGTAACAAAATAGCGATTCTAGGTGCCGGCGGTATTGGTTTTGATATGGTTGCCTTTTTAAGTGAACACAAAGGGCAAACTATTGAGCAATTCAAAACTCAATGGGGTATTGAATGTGAAGCTGCACCTGAAAAAGATAACCGCCAAATATACATGCTTAAGCGAAGTGCAGGGCGTTTTGGTAGTGAACTGGGTAAAACAACGGGTTGGATCCATCGTCAAGTTGCTAAACAGCATGGTGTAAAGCAAATTGCTGAGTGTCAGTACCTTAGCTTTGACAACCAAGGTTTGAAAATTACTGTTAAAGGTGAAGAGCAAATCTTAGATGTTGATACTGTGATTGCTTGTATTGGTCAGGTTTCAAATACAGAAACATTCGAAAAACAAACAGAAAACGCCAAAGTTCACGTTATTGGTGGAGCCAAATTAGCTGCCGCTATTGATGCGAAACGTGCGATTTTTGAAGCGCTACAAGTCGCTCGTAAAATTTAATTGAAAGTAAACTAGAAAACCCGCGGTCTGTGTGATTAATCTAATTAGTCACGAGACCGCAATGTTGATCACACACTTATTACCTCTTTACCAACGCATCTTAACTAAACTTCAGTTTTTAGATGGACTACCCAGCCTATTTATTCGCTTAATATTAGCCCCAGTGATGATCATTGCCGGCTTTAATAAACTTGCCTTAAGCGGTGATGTTAACCATTTTTATCAATACTTTTTAGCCTCTGATGATATCGTCGCTTGGTTTGGTAATAGTGAATGGGGGTTAGGCCTACCAATGCCCTCTGTACTGGCCTTTTTAGCAGCATGGACAGAGTTTTTAGGCGGCATTTTGCTGTTATTTGGTCTGTTCACACGTTTAGTAGCAATCCCCTTAATGATAACTATGCTTGTTGCTGCAACGACTGTGCACGCAAGTAATGGCTGGTTTGCTGTTACCCCAACAGATGCGAGTACCAGCCCTGCAAGAGTCCTCAATTGGCTTGCAATTCCTGCAAGTGAAGCCAGTTTGATTAATTCAAAAGAAGCGGGTGAGAGATTAACTAAAATGCGCGAGTTATTAGAGACTCATGGTTATACGGAATACCTGTATGCTAAAGGGAAACCTGTGATTTTAAATAATGGTATTGAGTTTTCAGCGCTCTATTTCGTTATGCTACTAAGCTTATTTTTTTCGGGGGGAGGTCGCTATTTTAGCCTCGATTATTGGCTTGTTAGAAATCGCACTAAGCTCTTTATTGCAAGTGAATATAAATGATAAGCTAGAACTTTAATGCCTTTATAAAATGAGGCGCTGTATTAATGTTTTAATAGGAATTAAATGGACGCTTTAACTCTTTTACAAACTCGACAATCAGATCCACGTCTTATAGCTCCGGGTCCATCAGAAGAACAGCTTGAGATTATTCAAAGAGCTGCAATAAAAGTACCGGATCATGGTTGCCTTGCTCCTTGGCGTTTTATTGTTGTTGAAGGCGATGCTCGGCATAGATTAGGTGATATTTATCATCAAGCTGCAGTTGCTGAACATCAAGATGAGCGCACGGTTAATCGTGCAAAAGAACTACCACTTCGCGCCCCTATGATTATCATTGCCATTGCTGATGTAAAAGAAAACCCTAAAGTGCCACGTATTGAACAAGTTCAAAGTGCTGGTTGTGCAGTGCTTGCCATGCAGCAGGCCGCTTTTGCCCAAGGATTAGGTGGGATCTGGCGCACAGGCTATTTTGCTCAAAGTGAATCAGTCAAAAAAGCTTTAAATTGTAAAATTGATGACGAGATAGTTGGCTTCTTATATTTAGGTACTCCTGAAGTTGATATTAAAAAGCCTATTAGGCATAAACCAGATACTTTTTTTGAGAGACTTTAAAAATTAGGAACTTTTTTATATTTATGCAGTCAGATGCTATTAAGCTTGCATGTGTTAGTTTAATTAATTTAAGCTGCAGTGTAAGAATTATTAGGATGCAAAAAACAAAATAATTATTCTTCAGTGTGTTTTTTAATCGGTTGTTTTTTGTTAACGTAGGGATAGTCTTAAAAAATAACGATAAAGAAGACGAGGACAATGGGAAACTTATTTTTACGAGAAAAAGAAAATTGGTTCGCTTGGTCAATATGGGGCATTATAGGTGCTGCCCTCACTTTTTTTGTGGCTATCTCAACTAGAGCGCCACAATTTCTTGGCTTATCTGCTATTGGGTTTTTGTTGTTACTTACGTGGTGGATGCACAGTACTAAGCGGTTTGATTTTGGTCGCGCTTTTAAAGTTTGTTGTTATGTATTGACCTTAACCTGCTTACCCGCATTTTTATTAGTGATAGTACCAAATAACAATCTAAATAAAATAGACGTTATTGTTCAGGGGGCAGGGTTTGCTCTTATCAGTTTAATTGTCTGTTTTGTCTGCTCAATGATTGCGCGTCGACCTAAACAGTATTACTAAATATGAGTTTTTATTGTTTTTTTACAATTAAGGCTTTACATCGACCACGGTAACTAATATTATGCGCGCCGTACGGAGAGATGGCAGAGTGGTCGAATGCACCGGTCTTGAAAACCGGCAGGGGTTTGTAGCCCCTCTAGGGTTCAAATCCCTATCTCTCCACCATTATTTAAAAAAACCGCCTACAGGGCGGTTTTTTGCTATCTGGAGATAAATAATGTCAGCAAGCACACCTTCTACACCTATAAGAATGATAAAGCATGTTTTACTTTGGTGTATCTTCTCTTATTTTTATCATAGTGGCATTAATGTACTTGTTGCTATGGCTCATGATGCACAACCAGATTACGGGTTGTTATCCTCAATTGCGTATGGCATTGGTTTCAATGTACTCGTAGGTCATTTAATTGGTAAGTACGATAAACATTGGCCTGTTATTGCGGCAATATTTATCGCTGTAGTTGGGCTTGTTGTAGTGCCTTTAATATTAATGGGGCAGGCGAGTTTAAAAGATACATATTTTATTTTGGCTATGGTGATAAGTTTACCGGTTGCAACATTAGTCATTGAGAAAATAAAGCAACGAATTAGTTTAAACACTGAGCAAACGCAATAAACTAAGCGATATTCGTTGTTTTTTTATGTTAGTATGGGCACGTCTTTTAACTAAATAAACGTGAATTTAAACATGTCAGATAATTTTACAACAGACGCTGAAAAAGCAAGTTACGGTATTGGTTTACAAATGGGTGAGCAATTAAAAGCAAACCCTTTTGAAGGTTTAAACTTAAACTCTGTATTTGAAGGTATGAAAGACGCATACACTGGTAACGATTTCCAAGTTGAAATCCCAGCAATTCAAGCTGCCTTTGAAAAGATCAATGCTGAAATCCAAGCTCGCCGCGAAGAAGAAGCTAAAGTACTTGCTGCTGAAGGTATTGCCTTCTTAGAAGAAAATGCAAAACGTCCTGAAGTAACAGTAACTGAGTCAGGTCTTCAATACGAAGTGCTTACTGAAGGCAATGGTGAGAAACCAACTGTAGATTCAACAATTCGTGCGCATTACCATGGTACACTTATCAATGGTACGGTATTTGATAGCTCTTATGAGCGTGGTCAACCAGCTGAATTCCCAGTGGGTGGTGTTATCAAAGGTTGGACTGAAGCAGTACAAATGATGGGTACTGGTTCAAAATGGCGTTTATACGTACCGCATGAGCTTGCTTATGGTGAGCGTGGTGCTGGTGCTGCAATCGCACCTTTCTCAACACTAATCTTTGATGTTGAGCTATTAGAAATCATCTAATTGATTTTAATAGGTATAAAAAAACCTGCTTTAAGCAGGTTTTTTTATGTCTGAAATAAACAGCTAATTAGCTATTTGACTCAGCGTATTCTTTACACTTAACTTTGTCCTCACACTCACCATAAAGGTAAAGAGAGTGGTTAGTTAATTTAATGCCATTTTCTGTAGCAATCTCTTCTTGACGACGTTCGATTAAATCATCTTCAAATTCAACAACCTTGCCGCATTTAAGACAAACGAGGTGGTCATGGTGAGTGCTACCTGATAATTCAAATACTGACTTGCCGCCTTCGAAGTGGTGGCGAGATACAATACCTGCATCATCAAATTGGTTAAGTACACGGTAGACAGTTGCAAGACCAATCTCTTCGCCTTTGTCTAATAGAATTTTATAGACATCTTCAGCGCTGATGTGTTGATTGTCTGGAGATTGTAGAATCTCTAAAATTTTAATACGCGGCAAAGTTACTTTTAACCCTGCTTTTTTTAGTTCCAAGTTGTGATCAGTCATTCAATCTGTCTCAATTTATTTAGTTATACTAGGCATCATTAAGATGCACACGACACATTAGCAACTGTTAGAATAACGTGCCTAGTTACTAAGTGCAAAGAACAATTCGTTTGATTGCTGTTTTTTTTAGACGAAAACGAACTGGTTGTGCATCTTTACATCAGCTAGTAAATGCGAGTAGTACTTGTTATTAATCAGCAAGTTCCGCTAAACACATCTCTTCATAAACTTGAGCGCACCAGTCTTTTACACGTTGCTCTGTCAGTTCAGGTTGACGATCTTCGTCAATCCCTAAGCCAACAAACGTTTTGTCATCAATTAATGCTTTTGATGCTTCGAAGTCATAGCCATCAGTTGACCAGTGACCTACTACAATCGCGCCACGCTCAGTAACGATGTCATTGATCATACCCATTGCATCTAAAAAGTATTCAGCATAGTCTTCTTGGTCACCACAACCGAAAATTGCAACCAGTTTACCTTCGAAGTCTACTTCTTCTAATTCAGGGAAAAAATCATCCCAGTCACATTGCGCTTCACCGTAGTACCAAGTTGGAATACCGAATAACAATAAATCGAATTCAGCAATCTCTTCTTTAGAACTTTTTGCAATGTCATGAACCGCGACTAGCTTTTTACCTAATTCTTTTTGAATCATTTTAGCTACGTGTTCAGTATTACCTGTGTCGCTTCCGAAAAAAATACCTACGCTTGACATGGATTTAAAACCTTCTATCTATCAATAGCCAATCTTTCTTGTAAAATTGTTTCAATCAACGCGCTACGGCTAATATTCTGCGCATCTGCCATATCGCTTAATGCCTGATATAACTGTGATGAAACCTTAAATTCTACACGCTTTAAACCACGTGCTTTATCTCGCTTTATTTGATTACGTTTATTTACTTTTAATTGCATGTCGCGAGGTAGGGGATTTGTTTTAGGTCTACCTGGACGTTTCTCGTATTCAAATAAATCGGGTGTTGTTCTATCTGTTTCTGATTTTGCCATATCTAGCCCACACCTGCGCCTTGCCAAAAGACTTGAATAAGACCTTTAGCTATAAACCCAGAACAGCCTAAGAATAGCACTAACCAAACGATGTATCGGCCAAATTTTGGTACATCACCTTTTTTAAGGACGTCTTGAATTGCCATTCCAATAAAAAAGAAAATGCCGGCTAAGCCAAAATACAACCCTAAGGTATCAAATTCGTTAATTAACTGACTGACCATCAACGTATAAACCTTCAAAATAAACGGCGCGTACTATACCACACAAATTCATAATAATTTAGTGCGCACGATCAAAAACAGCGAAATTTATCTGTCTTTTATGTGGCTAAAAAATCGCTAATTGCTTTATTTACGGCAAGCGGTTTTTGTGCGTGTAACCAATGACCAGCGCCATGAATTATTTTTGCTTTAGCATTAGGAAATAACGCCATAATTGCAGGGCGGTGCTCAGCTAAGATGTAGTCTGAATCATTACCTTTGATGAACAAAGTATCACATAAACAAGAATCATTTTCATCAACTTGAGCTAAAATATTTTCATATTGCTGATATATAACCGCTAAATTAAAGCGCCATTGGTAGTGGCCTTGATCGTTCTTAGCAAAGCTCTTTAATAAAAACTGGCGTACACCCACTTCATCTATGTGTTTTGCAAGGACTTCATCAGCGGCTTTCCTGTCAGCAACATTTGACTCGGCTACTTCATTCAGGCCTGCGAAAATAGCACTATGACGAGGGTTATTAGCAACAGGAGAGATATCTAACACCACTAGTTTATTGATTAGCGCTGGGTGATTAAGGGCTAATTGCATAGCAACTTTACCGCCCATTGAATGACCAATGATGTGAGCTTTATTAATGTTCAAGTGTTCAAGTAACTCACTGACATCTTGAGCCATAGCATGGTAATTCATGGTATCGCTGTGGAATGATTTACCATGATTTCGTAAATCGATATTCGTTACGCGGTAATTTTCAGCTAAGGCTTTTGCGATTACATTGAGGTTTTCTAGCGAGCCAAACAAACCATGGATCAACACAACGTCTGAACCTTGACCCATTTGTTGGTAGTTTAATAGCATTTTCAACTCCTAATTTTAATGGCAGTATTTTGCCTAGCGAAATAACAAATTGCAAAACATAGAGAATTACTGCGAGCTTAGGTATAATCATCGAGAACTTTTATAATGTGACCCGTAAAGACAGGAATAACATGAAAAAAATTGACATAGACGACGAGTTATATCAATACATAGCTAGCAACACGCAAAGTATTGGTGAGAGCGCTTCCACTATTTTACGTCGTTTATTAAACCTTTCTGATGGCACCTTAGCGCCCGTTGAAACAGCAACTAGCAAAACTGAACAAGAATCTCCAGTTGTTGAACCTGAACAAGCAATAGAGCAAGAACCAGCCCCTAAACACGATGAACCTGAACAAGTCGAAACTGTCACAACAGCGCAACAAGTCAAAGGTAATGTGTTTAATGTGTTAAACAAAGAAGAACTGGCAATGCAAAAAGGTGTTGTTGGTCGTTTCTTATTTATCTTGGCAGCGCTTTACAGAACACACAAAGCAGATTTTGCGAACGTTCTAGAAATTAAAGGCCGTGACCGCGTCTATTTTGCAACGAGTAAAGAGGCGTTGCTTGAAAGTGGCAGTAGTATGAATCCAAAAAATATCACCGATACAGAGTATTGGGTGATGACTAACTCAAATACAACCAGAAAAAAAATGATGCTTCATGAAGTGGCCCTAAGCCTAGGCTATAGTGCGGACGAAGCAGAAAAAATTCGTGATTACTTATAATAGGTAAGGAAATAATATGGCGATTCATCCAGAGGCAGGGAAACCTGCGCCACAACAGAGCTTAGTAAATGTTCCAAAACTAATCTCTGCTTATTACTTAAATGAACCTGATCTTGAACAAAACCCAGAGCATTGCGTTGCTTTTGGTACGTCTGGTCACCGCGGTTGTTCATTCGATGTAAAATTTAATGAATCGCATATATTAGCGATCACTCAAGCAATTTGTGATTATCGTAAAGAAAATAACATTTTTGGACCTCTGTTTCTTGGCAAAGATACGCATGCTTTAAGTGAAGCTGCTTTTAATTCAGCAATTGAAGTGTTGGTTGCGAATGAAGTGCAAGTTATTACTCAAGAGAATGACGACTATACGCCAACCCCAGTGATCAGCCACGCAGTTGTTTGTCATAATAAAGAAAATCCAAATGAATTGGCCGATGGTATCGTTGTAACTCCGTCACACAACCCGCCTGAAGATGGTGGTTTTAAATATAATCCACCGAATGGCGGACCTGCTGATACTGACGTTACTAAATGGATCGAAGATAGAGCAAATCAATTACTGCTTGAAGATTTAGTTGCTGTAGAGTTATTTCCGTTTGCTAAAGCATCACGTTCTGGCTTTATCAAATACCAAGATTTAATAACACCTTATGTCGATGACTTAGCGAACATTGTTAATTTAAAAGCTATTAGCGATGCAAAAATCAAAATTGGTGTGGATCCACTCGGTGGCTCTGGTATCAACTTCTGGCCAGTGATTGCCGAAAAATATAATTTAGACTTAACGGTCGTAAATAAGTCTGTTGATCCAACATTCTCGTTCATGCCTTTGGATAAAGACGGTAAAATCCGTATGGACTGCTCATCTCCTTATGCAATGACTAATCTTATTGCTTTAAAAGATGACTACGATATTGGTATCGGTAACGACCCTGATTATGACCGTCACGGCATTGTTACACCTGATGGTCTAATGAATCCAAATCATTTTTTAGCGGTTGCAATTGACTACTTACTAAATAACCGTGAATGGTCAAACGATGTTGCAATTGGTAAAACGCTCGTATCTAGCGGCATGATTGATAAAGTGGTTGCACGTAATAACCGTGAAGTAAAAGAAGTACCAGTAGGCTTTAAATGGTTTGTTGAAGGCTTAAGCAAGGGGACACTTGCTTTTGGTGGTGAAGAAAGTGCAGGGGCGTCATTCTTGCGCTTCGATGGTACGGTGTGGAACACCGACAAAGACGGTTTTATCTTAGGTTTACTAGCTGCTGAGATATTAGCAGTAACGGGTAAAACACCTTCACAGCTATATAAAGAACTTGAGCAAGAGTTTGGTGCACCTATCTATAAACGTATTGATGCCCCAGCTAATGCACAGCAAAAAGCGCGTCTAAAAGCGTTATCAGCAGATGATGTAACTGCCAGTACCTTAGCGGGTGATGCTATTACACAAAAACTAACTCATGCACCTGGCAATAATGCTGCTATTGGTGGTTTAAAGGTTGTTACCGAAAATGGTTGGTTTGCAGCTCGTCCATCAGGCACAGAAGATATCTATAAAATTTACCTAGAATCATTCAAAGGTGAAGAGCATCTAGCATTACTAGAAAAAGAAGCGAAAAAACTGGTTGATACAGTAATTAGCTAATTTCATTTTTATCTTTTAAAACGGCTGAGATTCTCAGCCGTTTTTGTATTCTACTCTCACGTATTTTTAGGATAGGACAATGAGCTATTCAATTCCTTCATATCTTGACGAATTAAAAAGCAATGGCGACTTTTTAACCTTAACCCGTAACAATGAATTTTCACTTGAGCCTTGTGCATTCACCCTTGAGAATGGCACTGATGTGACAGTTCATGATACGGGCATCATTGAATTTCAACCAAATCAGCAAACAAACAAAGATATTGTTCTTTCAAGTGCGATACATGGCAACGAAACGGCGCCAATTGAAATTTGTGACCAATTAATTAGAGCAATTATTAAAGAACAACTGCCGCTTAAGCAGCGTGTACTGTGTATTTTTGGTAATCCAAAGTCGATTAATATCGGTAAGCGCTTTGTAGATGAAAACCTAAACCGCCTGTTTAACGGTCACCATACTGTAGAAGGTATTGCTTCAAACCCTGAGCGAGTTCGTGCAAAGCAGCTTGAGGATGTTGTTTCTGATTTTTTCCAAAGAGGCAACCACAACAGTGAGCGTTTTCATTATGACCTTCATACTGCAATTCGTGGCTCTAAAAATGAAAAGTTTGCTGTATACCCATTCTTACATGGAAAACCGTGGAAAAAATCACAGCTGCAATTTTTACTCAGCTGTGGTGTAAACACAGTATTAATGATGAAATCAGCGGCAACAACGTTTAGTTACTACTCGTCGTTTGTACATGGTGCTGATTCATTTACGGTAGAGCTTGGTCAAGTAAAGCCATTTGGTGAAAACGACATGAGCCGCTTCGAGAAAACCAAACAAACTTTAACTGCATTAATTAGTCAAGAAAAGGTGGATTATAAAGAATTTAATGCAGGTGATTTTGAGTTGTTTTCAGTTTATAGAACAATAAACCGTACGTGTGAAGACTTTAGCTTCCCATTTGCTGATGATGTAGAAAACTTCACCGGTTTTGCAAAGGGTGAATTATTGGCAATTGATGGTCAGACCAGATATGAAGCGGAGGTAGAGGGTGAAGCTATTATCTTCCCAAACGCTGATGTAGCCTTAGGTCAGCGTGCTTTGCTTACCGTTATCCCAATGCAAGTTGATAGCAACTTTATTTAAAATCTCTGCATTAACACCCATCTATATTAAGTTAACTATATGACTATAAAGAGTTTATTTTGTTGTATAGTTAACTTTCCATGCGTTTTTAGCCATTTCTCATCTATTCGTCTATGATTAGTTGAATAACAACTTACGTTAACGTAAAGTGACGGCAGTTTAATTTAATTAGATTGAATATTGCGCAAACTTTATCCTTACAGCAAATGCTGATAATAAACACAAATAAGGGCAGTGGCGTAGGTTTCTGACAACGAAAGAAGGTAGGTTATGAGTAATCCAAATAACGTATCGCTAAACATTAATCATGATCTGTCATTTATTGATGGTCACGCATTAACGATCCCTACATTAAGTATTCTTAATGAGGAAGGCGACATTCATGAAGGTGCCACCGCACCCGATATCGACAAAGCAACCGCAATCCGTTTATACGAGACAATGCGTTTTATTCGAGCACTTGATGAACGTATGCAAGCAGCACAGCGTCAGGGTCGTGTAAGCTTTTATATGCAATGTTTAGGTGAAGAAGCGGCTGTAACCGCATCAGCAGCAGCGCTTGACCAAAACGATATGATCATGGCCCAATACCGTGAACAAGCCGCTTTGCGATACCGAGGTTTTACACTTGACCAATTCATGAACCAAATGTTTTCAAACGAAAAAGATTTGGGTAAAGGTCGCCAAATGCCAATTCACTATGGCTCACGCGAACTTAACTACATGACAATTTCATCACCACTTGGTACGCAAATTCCGCAAGCAACAGGTTATGCGTATGGTCAAAAAGTTCGCCATATTGACCCACAAACAGGTGAGTTAAACAGCACAATTGATAACATCACCATTTGTTATTTTGGTGAGGGTGCAGCCTCAGAAGGTGATTTTCATGCGGGCTTGAATATGGCTGCTGTTCACCAAGCGCCAGTTATCTTTTTTGCTCGTAATAATGGCTATGCGATTTCAACCCCTGCTGATGAGCAATTTAAAGGGGATGGTATTGCTTCTCGTGGTGTCGGTTATGGTATTAAAACAATCCGTGTTGATGGTGCTGATGCCCTTGCAGTTTATGCTGCAACTAAAAAAGCACGTGAAATTGCCACTAAACATGGTGAGCCAGTTTTAATTGAATCAATCGCTTATCGTTTAGGGGCTCATTCAACGAGTGACGACCCAAGCGGCTACCGCAGCAAAGACGAAGAAGCTAAACACAAAGGCTGTCCAATCGAACGTTTCCGTAATTGGTTACTAAAACAAGGTTGGTTAGACGAAGCGCAAGACGCAAAAGACAAAGAAACAATTCGTGAAGAAATTTTAGCAGCGCTTAAGCGTGCTGAAAAAGTAGCAAAACCAGCATTAGAAGATCTTATTTCTGATGTTTATGATAAGCCAATCCCATCACTGCAAAAACAATACGAACAATTAAAAGAGCACATTTTGCAGCATCCTGATGCTTATCCAACAACTGCTGGGAGATTAAAGTAATGGCTAAAATGAACATGCTTCATGCAATTAACTCTGCCCTTGATATCACCATGGCAGAGCATCCAAATGCATGTATTTTTGGTGAAGACGTTGGTTATTTTGGTGGTGTATTCCGTGCAACATCGGGCTTACAAGAAAAATATGGTAAGCACCGTGTGTTTAATACACCGTTAACTGAGCAAGGTATTTTAGGTTTTGCTAATGGTTTAGCGGCGTTTGGTGCACCTGCTTTAGCTGAAATTCAATTTGCAGATTATATTTTCCCTGCATTTGACCAAATCGTGAATGAATCAGCTAAATTCCGTTACCGCAGTGGTAATGAATTTGATGTAGGCAATCTAACAATTCGTACTCCGTATGGCGGTGGTATCGCAGGTGGTTTATATCACTCACAATCACCAGAAGCCTATTTTGCTCATACACCGGGTTTGAAGTTAGTTGTGCCACGTAATCCTTATCAAGCAAAAGGCTTACTTCGTGCATCAATCAAAGATGATAACCCTGTTATTTTCTTTGAGCCAAAACGTTTATACCGTGCATCAACGGGCGAAGTACCAGAAGAAGATTACAGCATCGAACTTGGCAAAGCTGAAGTTGTGCAAGAAGGCACTGATGTCACTTTGCTTGCTTGGGGCGCACAGATGGAAATCGTTGAAGATGCGGCTAAAAAAGCAGCTGAACAAGGTATTAGTTGTGAAGTTATCGACTTACGTACTATTTTACCTTGGGATGTTGAGACAATCGCTAAATCAGTGACTAAAACAGGTCGTTTAGTCGTTAGCCACGAAGCACCAATCACAAATGGTTTTGGGGCTGAAATCGTTGCAACAATTCAACAAGAGTGTTTCTTACACCTTGAGTCGCCAATTGCTCGCGTGTGTGGTTTAGATACGCCATATCCATTAGCACTTGAAAAAGAATATGTGCCGGATGCACTAAAAGTGCTTGCTGCGATTAAGCAATCAGTTGAGTTTTAGGAGTCAGTATGTCTAAAGATTTTATCTTGCCAGATATCGGCGAAGGCATCGTAGAGTGTGAAATTGTAGAGTGGTTAGTTGCAGAGGGCGATGCTGTAAAAGAAGACCAGCCTATTTGTGATGTGATGACCGACAAAGCGCTTGTGCAAATTCCAGCTGTCCATGATGGTGTGATCAGCAAGCTATATTATGCAAAAGGTGATATTGCGAAAGTCCATGCGCCATTATTTGCAATGGATGTTGATGGCGAAGCACCAACACAAAGCGAAGAAGCTCAAGCTCCTGCGGCTACTGAAGCACCATCTGAGACTGGTGAGCACTTAGAAGATTTCATTTTGCCAGATATCGGTGAAGGTATCGTTGAGTGTGAAATTGTTGAGTGGTTAGTGAGTGAAGGCGATGAAATCGTTGAAGACCAAGCTGTGTGTGATGTAATGACAGACAAAGCATTGGTGCAAATTCCGGCTAAATACACAGGTAAAGTGAAAAAGCTTTATTACCAAAAAGGTGATATTGCAGCGGTTCATAGCCCATTATTTCAAATGAGTATTGCGGGCCAAAGCGCAGAGCCTGATGTAAGCTCTGCGGTAGTTAAAGCACAAACAAATGCAGTGACTAAATCTGCAGAAAAGTCAGCACCTGCATCTAGCGCAACTAAACAACTTAACAAAAAAGCAGTTGCTTCACCTGCTGTTCGTCGTAAAGCCCGCGAACTAGATGTTGATTTAACGCAAGTACCAGGCTCTGGTAAAAATGGCCGGATTTATAAACAAGATATCGAAGATTTCTTAAACGAAACACCAAGCCAAGAAACACAACAACAAGCTGCGCCAAAAGCGGCAGAACCAGCGGCAACTGTAACAGCAGTGTCTGGTGGTAGTCGTGTTGAGCCAATTAAAGGCATTAAAGCCGCAATGGCTAAGCAAATGGTTGCCTCAGTTTCGACAATTCCTCACTTTACATTCTGTGATGAAATCGACCTGACTAAACTAATTGCAATGCGCAGCGAGTTAAAAGAGCAGTATAAGCAACAGGGCGTTAAGCTCACTATGATGCCGTTTTTTATCAAAGCGCTGTCATTAGCTATTAAGCAATTCCCAGTACTTAACTCACAAGTTAATGATGATTGCAGTGAGCTGACTTACTTTGATGATCATAACATCGGTATGGCGGTTGATTCTAAGATTGGTTTACTCGTGCCTAACATTAAATCATGTCAGTCAAAGAGCATTGTAGATGTTGCAAATGAGGTTACTCGTTTAACTGAAGCGGCACGTGATGGTCGTGTTTCACCAGATGATTTGAAAGGCGGCACTATTAGCATTTCTAACATTGGTGCGATTGGCGGCACAATTGCAACCCCGATCATCAATAAACCTGAAGTAGCGATTGTTGCTTTAGGTAAACTGCAGCATTTACCTCGTTTTGATGCACAAGGTAATGTAATTTCAGCTGCTATTATGCAAGTAAGTTGGTCTGGCGACCACCGCGTGATTGATGGCGGAACGATTGCCCGCTTCAACAATTTGTGGAAGTCATACTTAGAAGATCCTGCAAAAATGATGATGGCGATGAGCTAACATTAATAAGCATTAAAAAACCAGCCTCGGCTGGTTTTTTATTATCTAAAGCAAAAATTATATTCCGTAAAAGTACAAGCCATAACCGAATAACAGTGCCGGTATTGTTGAATACACAGTTGCCATTAACGCTGCTTTTGGTGCTAATGCGATTGCTGGGAATAGGGCGTCGCCATCATTCGAAATTGCATTTGCTGCCATAGCGCTAAATGGAATAATACCTTGAATATAGAGTGTCATTACGACAATTTGCGGCCCACAACCAGGTAATAAACCAATGGCTACAGCCACCAGCGGTGCTAAATATGCGTAGTCAGAAAACCATACGCTCAAATTTATACCAGCCAGATTAACTAAAATTTCAAAAAGCATAAAACTGGCGACAACCCAGGCCGTAACAAAGTGGGTGTCCATTAAAACCTTTGTTAGTTTTGAAGGTGGAGTACAAGGAGCCTCTTCACTGGTTACTTGTTTATAACTGCTGCCTTTAGATGAAAGTGCCCATACAACTACAGTGAATAACGCCATAATCGAGCCAAATAGGGTGATACCTTGATTAACGCTATCACCGAATACGCTAAGGTCGGTATTGGTGGCGATAACAAAGGCAACTATCAAGCTTGGTACTAGGGCCAATTTCCAAACAGGGCGGCTAAATTTCAAAGCGCTTGGTTGGCACTGCGGCGGTTCTGTGTATTCGCTTGCCTCATCAGGTTGAAATTTATTAGCTTTATGAAATGTGTTAACTAACTGACCGCTAATAACGCCCACAGCAACACCGATTAACATCATTAATAAACCATCAAGAGGGCGAGTGGCTAATAGCAAAAAAGCAGCATCCCCCATGGTTGCGGTTAAGACTGCAACAACAGAACCAAAACTAGCTTGTTTTTTGGTAAATTGGGTTACCACAATAATGGCACCCCCACAGCCAGGTAAAGCACCTAAGATTGAAGCAAAACTCACTTCTAGAATGCCTGATTTAGCACGTAAATAGCTAAGCTGTAACTGAGGAAGGCGATCAATAAGGTAGTAATAGATTAATAAGGTGGCTGCAACAAATACTGATACTTGAAAAAAAGCATCACTTAAAGCTTGAAGGGTAAATTCACGCGTTGTTGGTACTACTAATGCAACAAGCAAAAGAAGGGGTAAAAACAAGCGTTTATTATCCGTAATATAACACCTCACTTTTTTAGGAATGAAACTCGATGTTTGTGATAATGAGAGCATACAGTGCAACCTAAAAATTAATCAGGTTACACTGTAAATTAGATTTTAATGAAAATCAATCTCATTTGCATCTATTGGCGTTGGAACTCTGAAGTAGCATTCCATTTAGGCCATTCTTTACGCTCAGAGATATCAAAACCTACTTGATAGAATAACTGAAGATCCTGAACGGCACCTGATAAATCCCATTCATCACGGTATCGATCACATGGCTGATGGTAACAACCACGAAGCACTAAACTCATACGCTTACGGTAATTTGCTGTTTCTTCATCAAGGGCTTCACTACCGCCACCGGCATACATTGCTGGTACACCCATGTTTGCAAACGCAAAGTGATCAGAGCGATAGTAACCACCTGAAGACGGTTTAGGGTCGCCAGATACTGTACGGCCTTGTGCTTTTGCAGCTGTTTCTAGCAGACTATCCATTTCTGATTTGCCAATACCAACAACACTGATATCTTTAACTTTACCTAATAAGTTCAAGCTATCCATATTGATGTTTGCAACAGTTTGAGAAGCTGGGATCACAGGGTTTGCAGCATAATATTTAGAGCCAAGTAAACCTTGCTCTTCAGCCGTGACAGCTAAGAATGTCATTGAGCGGCTAGGGTGCTCTGGTAAACTTGCAAACGCTTCTGCCACTTCAATTAAACCTGCAGTGCCAGTCGCATTATCGTGGGCACCATTATAGATTTGGTCGCCTTTACGGGTTTTATCTGTACCAAGGTGGTCCCAGTGAGCAGAATAAATGATGTGCTCATCTGGCTTTTCGCTACCCGGTAAAGTCGCGATAAAGTTATACGAAATTGACTTTTTAATCGTATTGTTTACTTCAACGCTGGCTGTTAGGTCGCCCATATCAACATGGTAAGCACCTTTTGCAGCATTTGCTTTCATGGTGTCGAAATCTAAACCGGCTTTCGAGAACAACTCTTTAGCAACGTCTGTGGTTACCCAACCTTCAACAGCAACACGATCCATGTTGTTGTTTTCTTTTTGGAAACCAAACTGTTCGCCGCTCCAAGAGTTTTCAACAACAGACCAAGGGTAAGAAGCTGGTGCTGTTTCGTGAATGATAATTGCACCTGCTGCACCTTGACGGCTCGCTTCTTCGTATTTGTATGTCCAACGACCATAGTAGGTCATGGCATCACCGGTGAATAAATCAGGGTTTTTAGTCGCAAAACCAGGATCGTTTACCAGCATGACAACTGTTTTGCCTTTTACGTCCAGGCCTTCGTAGTCGTTCCAGTTGTATTCAGATGCATTGACACCATAACCAACAAACACAAGTTCTGAGTCTTTAATACTTTCTTTTGCACTTATGCGGCTACTGCCCATAACCATGTCTTTTTTGTATTGGTAATCTTTGCCACCAATAGTCAGTACCATGTTTGAATCTGCTTCAAGTGAAACAAGCGGTACTTCTTGTAAGAAACTATCACCGTTACCCGGCTCAAAACCTAATGCTTTGAATTGTTCAGTTAAATAGGCAAGGGTAAGCTCTTCACCTTTTGATGATGGTGCACGGCCGCCAAACTCATCTGATGCCAACACTTTAATATGCTCAGCTAATTGCTCTGAGTTAATGCTTTGATAGGCTTTTTCTACATCATTTGAAGTGATACTTGTTGAAGCACAGCCTGCAATGATAGCACTTGCAAGGAGTGTCACTGGAAAATAGCGTTTCATAATAGCTCTTTTTTTGTTTTATGGTGGCATTAGTATATGAGGTTCTATTAATGAGAACCAGTTTTTGCGGTAAACTAGTCACAATACATCAAGAAGTTAATATATTACGCAATGAAACGATTTACCGCACCCGAGCAGTGGTCTACACAATACTTAACAACCGGTGCCTTTGCTGATTTAGCAACACTATTTAATATAGATAAGCTATCAGATTGGCCTTCATGTCACTGGTTTAGTCAGTATCTGAATGCACAAACATCACAAGGCACCGCTATTAGTTTTGTTGAAGATGAAAAATTTTCTGACGAAACTCGCTATTACGAACAAATTATCTTTGAAACTGGGCAAGTACCAACAAGACAACAAAATTGGCACGACCTTTTTGGCGGATTTATTTGGTGTTTATTCCCAAAAACCAAAGTGCTGATCAATCATCAACATATAGAAGAAATTAAACTACACGGTCTAAAAGAGCGGAGCAAACATAGAAACGCACTGACTTTATTTGATGAATGTGGTGTCGTGCTTGCAATTACAGAACAAAGTTGGCAACAGCTGTTACGCGACCACCAATGGCAAGAGGCGTTTGTTGAGCAGCGACAACAATGGGGGAAAAGTATTAGGCCATATATGTTTGGTCACGCTAATTACGAAATGCTCACTCAGCCTTATATAGGCCTAACAGGTAAGGCTTTGTTTGTTGTTGTTCCTGATGACATATTTTGTAAAGATTTAAGCGAGCAATATGCGTATCTAGATCAACGTCTTTATGAGATGATAAAAAATGATGATTGCTTGCGGGACAATAAAAATTTATCGCCGCTGCCATTGTTAGGTGTGCCGGGTTGGTGGACTGACAATGAAAATCCAGATTTTTATAGTAATACCGATTACTTTAGACCGAAACGAAGGAAACGCACATGATTGAAGTCGCAGGGCTTAAGAAAAAGTTTAAGCTAACGAAAGATCATAAAAAAAATAAAACGGACAATATAGATCCCCGTGAAGATAAAGAGTTTTTTCATTCTGTAAGAGACGTTAGCTTTCAATGTAATAAGGGCGAAGTGTTAGGGTTGTTAGGTCCAAATGGTGCTGGCAAAACGACCACTTTAAGAATGATTTCAACAGCTTTAAAACCAGATGAAGGTAGTATTACTATCTCTGGGCACGATATTGTTAAAAAGCCATTAGTTGGCCGTAAATCAATTGGATTTCTGTCTGGCAGTACTGGCTTATACGGACGTTTGACGGTTAAAGAAAACATAGAATATTTTGCCCGTTTACATGGCATGAGTAAAAAAGCGGTCGCTGCTCGTTGTGATGAGCTATTCACCTTGCTTGATATGCACAACTTTATTGATAAACGCGCCGAAAACCTTTCAACGGGTATGAAACAAAAAGCTAATATTGCTCGCGCTGTTGTTCATCACCCTGACGTGGTTATTCTTGATGAGCCAACGACTGGCTTAGACATTATGACTACGCAAACTGTTATTAACTTTATTCGTCGCCTTAAAGAGCAGGGTACACCGGTTATTTTCTCAACTCACCACTTAGATGAAGTAGCGTTACTTTGCGATCGGGTTGCGGTAATTAATCAAGGTATTAGCTGTTTTGATGGCACCTTAGATGAGTTTAAACAAACGGGTAAAAGCGAAGAGCTAAACCAAGCGTTTATGAATATTTTAACGGAGAGCCGTGATGTTTGAAGTATTTAAAAAGGAATTAAAAGAGCTGCTACGTGACCGTAAAACCTTGATATTCGTCGTTGCTCTTCCGGTTGCTATATTCCCACTGTTATTTGCTGTTATGGCATTTATTAGCTCGCAAGCGGCACTTGAGGCCGAGCAAGAAGTGCACACCTACGCAATTATTAATGGTAACTACGCGCAAGAGTTTACAGATAAGGTGTTTTACCACAAAAGCTTTACTTTATATAAAGGCGACGAAACCTTTAATAGCGTAGAAGACCTCACTAATGCGGTAAAAGCAGGCACCATCGATATGGGTATCTATTTACCGTCAGACGCAAAGCAAACACTAGATGATGCCAAGCAAAGCGAATGGCAAGTTGTATATAACGACGCTAAGGCAATAAACTTTTTGTTTGACCGCGTTAAAGAGCTTGCAAAAGAGTATGGTGATAAACTGCGCACGACAAAACTGTTAAGCTTTGGCGTATCTGAGCAGCAACAAGCTGCCATTATCGAGCCTATCAAAGTTGTAAAGGTTGATACCGCAGATAAACGTGAAAATCTGGGTGAGAAAATAGGTGGGTTTATTCCTTATCTACTTATTCCTCTGGTATTGATGGGCGCAACGTATCCTGCGATTGATTTAGGTGCTGGTGAAAAAGAACGTGGAACGTTAGAAACTCTGCTACTAACACCAATAACACGCACTCAATTGGTACTTGGTAAGTTTATTACTTTATTAGCGTCATCGATTGCAACAACGACAATTACTGTATTGAGTATGGGAATATGGATCGCGGTTGCAATTGCGTTTGTTGATTTAGCTGTTGTTAAAAACGCATTTAGCTCTTTAACGGTATTAGATTTAGGGCTGATTTTTGTGTTGTTATTGCCTATAGCTGCAATCTTCTCATCATTAGCGCTGGCTATTTCTATTTATGCGCGAACCTTTAAAGAAGCACAAAACTACATGGCACCACTAAGCATGGGTGTCATTTTTCCAATTATGGTTGCTTTAATGCCGAATGTTGAACTGACGAGCAAAACCGCGTTTATTCCAGTGACAAACGTTGCGTTGGCAATAAAAGAAATCATTAAAGGCACAGTTGATTACACATTAGTGGGGTTAATTTTCTTAGCGACAGTCATTGTGGCAGGTGCATTACTCGCGTTTTGTGTTAAATGGTTTAATAAAGAGGATGTACTGTTCCGCTAGTCAAAATTCTGGCTAATAAAAGAGCACCGCAGCGGTGCTTTTTTTGTCTGTGTGAAAGTAAAAATACGTCTTAGTGGTTTTGTTTTTTATTTACGATCAATCTTTATTATTATGATTTTGACCTATACTGAAGGAAGACTCGCATAATAGGCAATTGATTAAATGGACTATGTACAGCCGGGACGTATTTTTAGTCGCCATAAAATCCCCATTATTACCTTGTTTGTGTTAGTAATCGCGGCAGGCTTAATCACAGTACAATACGAATACTCGCTGCGTGAACAATTATTTGAACGTACTCAAATAAAGATGCAAAGAGAACTGACTGATAAAGAAGCTGCTTTACGCTCTGTATTTAGAGAAAATATTTCTGCACTTAACTTTCTAGATGCAACCCCACCTATCATGGCCATTATGCGCGCCACTAATGAGCAACAAATAGATCCTGTACTTGGAACACCTATTTCAGCATGGAAAGACAGGTTAGCAAAAATTTTCAGTGGTTTTATGACTACAGATAAGAATATAGCCCAAGCAAGGTATATTTACATTGCAGATAACGGTAAAGAAGTTGTAAGAGTCGATAATATAGATGGTCAAGTTATTCGTGTGGCAGAGGATAAGCTACAACATAAAGGCAACAGAGAATACATGACCATCACCTCACAATTAGCAAATGGCTTTGTATATATTTCGCCAATTAATTACAACCGAGAAAACGGCCAAATTCAGCAACCCTATGTGACTAGTTACAGGGTTTCTAAACTTGTTCAAGATGCCAATGGAAGCCCATTTGCGGTACTGATCATAAACTACTT